>NZ_JACJOY010000003.1:0-2795 GCF_014695815.1 Trichocoleus sp. FACHB-6 | reverse complement strand
CAAGGATTTCCCATTCTTCATCGGTGAGGTCACTGGAATACGGCATCGGAGCAGGGTGAGACGGCTTTGAGTACCTTAATTTAGGCTCCGTAAGATGTCAAATGGGTTCTATACTCTTTCGCGCTTCCCAAGGGCTACGCCAACGCGCCGTTCAGGGGTTTTATAGTTTGGCGAATGGGTATCTCAATTGCAAACTCTGCTCCTTGTCCGGGTGCGGAATAACAATCTAATTTCCCGCCATGTTTTTCAGTTACAATTTGATAACTGATGGAGAGTCCTAAACCAGTCCCTTTGCCAATTGGCTTGGTGGTGAAGAAGGGATCAAAAAGTTTGGTTCGCACATCCTCTGCCATTCCTTGACCGTTATCCGTTATGCGAACAATTACCCAATTAGAATGACTTAGTTCTGTGGAAATTTGAATGGTACTTGGATTACTTACAATCTCTTGAAAGGTACGTTTTTTATCGGATTCATGCAACGCATCGATTGCATTCGACAGCACGTTCATGAAGACTTGGTTGAGTTGCCCCGGATAGCATTCTACCAACGGTATTTCGCTATAGTCTTTCATGACTTGAATACCTGGATGATCAGAAGTTGGTTTCAAGCGGTTAAATAAGATTAGTAATGTGCTATCTAATCCTTCATGAATATCTACTTCTTTGAATTCTGCTTCATCTAGACGGGAAAAGTTGCGGAGAGATTTAACAATTTCCCGAATGCGCTCGGCTCCTAGTCGCATTGAGGCTAACAACTTGGGAAAATCTTGCCTGAGAAAGTCCAGGTCTATCTCCTCAATCTCATCTTCAATGTTTGCAGTGGAATTGGGATATTCCTGCTGGTAAAGGTTCACCAGATTCAGTAAGTTTTGGGCATATTCTTCTGTATGTATCAAGTTGCCATGAATAAAGTTAACCGGATTATTAATTTCATGGGCTACTCCCGCAACTAATTGTCCCAAACTGGACATTTTTTCGGTCTGAATCAGTTGTATCTGGGTATGTCGCAAATCAGTAAGGGTTTGTGAGAGTTCTGCCGTCCTTGCTTCAACTCGATTTTCTAATTCGGCGTTAGTCTGTTCCAGTTCGTTAAAGGAATCTTGTAACTGAGAAGCCATGTGGTTAAAGGACTGCGCCACCGCATCTAGCTCTTTGATGTTGGTAGTTTCCACCGTTTGGTCTAACTGTCCAGTGGCGATCGCTTCGGATGCTTGGCTCAACTTTAAGATCGGACGAGTAATCCAGCGTGAGGTGTAGATTCCTAAAATCGTTGCTACTGCCAATGCTCCCAGACACAGGAGGATAGTTGTGCGAGTGTTGGCATTAATTTGGGAATTGAAATCAGATTCCGGCACGGTGACAACCACCAGCCAGTCTAACCCAAAGCGATCGCGCCAGGGAGTTACCTGAATAAACTGACGCTGCCCGTTGAATTTCACCTCAATTTCTTGAGTATTTTGCAGGGTTTTGAAATTATTGAATTGTTCTTTTAATTTTTCTGCCACGGCGCGAATCAACGGATCTGAGCTTTCTAGCGCACTAAACCGACTT
The DNA here is from genome assembly GCF_014695815.1 of Trichocoleus sp. FACHB-6. NCBI lineage: Bacteria > Bacillati > Cyanobacteriota > Cyanophyceae > Leptolyngbyales > Trichocoleusaceae > Trichocoleus > Trichocoleus sp. FACHB-6. The sequence goes on along the minus strand of NZ_JACJOY010000003.1, from coordinate 1,244 downwards.
GTTTTGCCATCGACTTTGTGTACCACTGGTTTAGTGCTGGAACTGCCAATCAGCAAGCCATCGCGTTCCATGATAAAGACTTGTCCGGAAGGGCTAACTTTCAGGTTGCGAAGAAATTCACTCACATTTGTTAGCAGCAAATCTACCATCAGAAGACCCAGCAGATTACCCTTCTGGTCATAAACTGGATACCTAGCGGGGACTGCGACATAGTAATTGATCCCAACATTGGAAACAGTGTTTTGGCTTTCCAGTGCCTTGCCTGCTTCAGCGATTTCTACAGTGCTTGTCTCAAATGTAGAGATCCCAGACCAGCCTGGTCTACGTGTTCTCAGCACTTGTTTATTCCAAAGGTTCGCTAACGGATCGTTTTGATAGCTTTGCACAAGACTGACACGATTTCCCTGCTTGTCAGCGAGATAGTCTGATGCCAGACCGCCTCTGCGGGGATTTTCATAGACGAGGAGATCGACTCCATTTACCCAACGTCCCGCGCCTGATTCTCTGCCATCTGGTAAGGCGCAGCCAATGTAGCTAAGATTTTTAAAAGCTCTGGCTTGACTCCAGAAATACTGCTCACTAGCTTTGGGGTCATTCAGATTCAATCGTCCAGAAGCGATCGCATCTGCATTGATTTGGTTCAACTGCTGTGGCAGTGCCAGATAAGTATCCAAGTGTTCGTCAACCTGTTGACTGGCTTTGTCAATTAGTTGATTGGCTAGGTCATTAACTGCTTTCTGCCCGTTTATAAATGAGAGATAGCCAACTAATCCTACCGCGGCAAATATTTGTAATAAAAAGGGAACTATAAGAATCAGACGCAGGGGGAACTGTTGAGTAGCCTTAGCAGGACGATCTGTTTTGATGTTCAAGGGAGTGGCTCAGCAGAAAGTTTCAAGTAAGTACACAAAAGTAGTCAATCTTACTTTATAGTTCCCGAATGGAGTGGAAAAATACCATTTGAGCTTAAGTTTCAGTAGAAAGGCTTAAACCAGAGCGATCGCAGCTTAATTCCAGCCCAGTTGTCAGAATTGCCTGGTTTCGCTTCAGTCTGCGATTAAGCAGCCTCACTAGCGATCGTTTTTGTGTCTGTGTGCAGTAAAAGCTAAACGATGCGATCGCCCTCACCTGAGAGGATGTCTGAGAAGTGTACTAAGCTAAGCGTCGTAACATCAAACGAATGTTTGCGATATAGATAAAAGCTTCCGACGTCTGCGGCAAAATTTCATAATCCTTAGAGAGTC
>NZ_JACJOY010000029.1:0-72335 GCF_014695815.1 Trichocoleus sp. FACHB-6 | reverse complement strand
ACTGCACCAGAGATGATGTTGTTTCCGTACATCAGTGAACCTGCAACTGGTTCGCGGATACCGTCGATGTCCACTGGGGGAGCGGCGATGAAGGCGATGATGAAGCAGATGGTGGCGGATAGCAGGGTGGGGATCATCAGAACGCCGAACCAGCCTACATAAAGGCGGTTATCGGTCGATGTAACCCACTCACAAAACCGCTGCCATACGTTGGCGCTTTCGCGACGTTGGATGGTTGTGGTCATTGGTTTATGATTGCGTGATTTAGTTTTGAAGGTTCCGAGGTAGTGTTTTCTCTACCTGTATTTAGATTAAACCTTCTATTGAGTTTTGTAAAGCTTTTCAACAAAAATTTTTTTTCCCCTTCCTGATTCAACCTGGGGGCCATTTCATCTGGCGTTTGCCCAGGATGTGTAAATGTAGGTGGGGTACGGTTTGCCCGCCATCGTCGCCATTGTTAATTACGACGCGATAGCCGTTGCTGAGTCCAGCTTGTTCGGCAACGCGCTTTACAGTCAATAACAAATGACCCATGAGGGCGTGGTCTTGTGATTCGGCATCGGCAAGCTGGGGTATAGGCTTTTTGGGAATGACGAGGATGTGAACCGGTGCCTGCGGCTGAATGTCTTTGAAGGCGAGGGCCAAGTCGTCCTCATAAACGATGTCGGCGGGGATTTCCCGGCGGATAATCTTGGTGAAGATTGTGTCTGTGGATGGGGTCATGTTGATCTAGTTAGCTGTGCTTGCAGACATTTTACGCTCCGACGATAAACTTGAAGCGATCGCGGGAACTCTAATAAAAGATTCAGAGTTTCGCGGAGATTGCAATGCTTGCCAGAGTTTGGAGTGCATCTATCGTTGGTATCGATGCTGTAAAAGTGGGCGTGGAAGTCGATGTATCAACAGGAATGCCGGGAACTGTGCTGGTAGGATTGCCAGATACCGCAGTTCAAGAGTCAAAAGAGCGGGTGAAGGCGGCGCTGAAAAATGCTGGTTATGCCTTCCCAATGAAGAAAATTGTTATTAACCTGACACCCGCAGATTTGCGAAAGGAAGGCCCCAGTTTTGATTTACCAATCAGTGTAGGCATCATGGCTGCATCTGAGCAGGTGAGCGCTCAGATGTTGGGAGATTATTTGTTTCTGGGGGAAGTTTCTCTCGATGGCTCTTTGCGTCCGGTGGCTGGCGTGCTGCCAATTGCGGCGGCGGCTCAAAGGTTGGGGATTGCTGGTTTAGTGGTTCCAGACGGCAATGCGCGGGAAGCAGCAGTTGTGCAAGGGTTGGCGGTATATGGTTTCAAAAATTTATCGCAAGTGGCTGACTTTTTGAATTCTCCACAGCGTTATACGCCAATGCAGCTGGATGGTAGAAAGGAGTTGGCAAAAACGGTTTTGGGCGGTGCAGACTTAAAGGATGTGAAAGGACAAGTTCATGCCCGTCGTGCCTTAGAAATTGCGGCCGCTGGGGGACATAACTTAATATTTGTGGGGCCGCCTGGTAGTGGTAAGACGATGTTAGCGCGACGTTTGCCAGGAATTCTACCGCCGTTAAGTTTTGACGAGGCTCTAGAAGTTACTCAAATTCATTCTGTTGCGGGTTTACTTAAGAATAGAGGATCTTTGGTAAGCGATCGCCCTTACCGCAGTCCGCACCATTCTGCTTCTGGCCCTTCCCTTGTCGGCGGCGGCAGTTTTCCGCGTCCAGGGGAAATTTCTCTGTCACACCGGGGTGTACTTTTTCTGGATGAATTAACGGAATTTAAGCGAGATGTGCTGGAATTCCTGCGTCAGCCTTTAGAAGATGGTTTTGTCACCATTTCCCGCACAAAACAATCTGTAACGTTTCCTGCTCAGTTTACCTTAGTTGCCAGTACAAATCCTTGTCCGTGCGGCTACTATGGCGATACGATTCAAGCTTGCACTTGTTCGCCTCGACAGCGAGAACAATACTGGGCGAAGCTTTCTGGCCCTTTAATGGATCGAATTGATTTGCAAGTTGCAGTTAATCGCTTGAAGCCGGAAGAAATTACGCGACAACCGACTGGCGAGGATTCTGCACCAGTGCGTTCGAGAGTGCAAGTAGCACGCGATCGCGCTCATACTCGGTTTAAAGAGGATACATCTAAAGTGGGTTGCAATGCTCAAATGCAAAGTCATCACCTTAGAGAATTTTGCAAGTTAGATGATGCTTCTCGCAACTTATTAGAAGCAGCAATTCGGAAATTAGGTTTATCGGCAAGAGCAAGCGATCGCATTCTCAAAGTATCGCGGACAATTGCCGATTTAGCTGGGGATGATGACCTCAAAACCCATCACGTTGCGGAAGCAATTCAATACCGTACAATAGATAGAATGCAGTGATTATATATATATGTGGTTCTCGGCAAGTTGGGATGAATAAAAAGATGAATAAATCCGGTAAAAGTCATTATGATGTGACTCTTACTGATGAAGGCTGGAATGGGGTGCAATTCCGATATCCAGGTACTAATACTGTGAATTTGCTAAAGTAATCAATGAGTAACTTACAAACCAAATTACCAATAAATGAATGGGCGATCGCTACTTGGGATGAGTACATACAAGCTAGTGCAGAGCCGCAACTAGAAAAAGCTAAATGCTATTACCACAATAGACAACTACGGATAGAGATGACTCCCCAAGGCTACGACCACTCCTACGATAACTTTTCAATCGGTTCTGCGATTGCCATATTCAGTGGTATCAGAGCCATCCCCATCAGTGGAGTAACTAACTGTACTTTTAGAAAAACTGGAGAGGCAGAAGCTCAACCAGATTTAGCATTTTACATTGGTGAAAACGCCGAAATTATTCCCCCTGATACAACTATTGTTGATTTAGATACTTACCCGCCACCATATTTAGTAATTGAAATTGCTAAAACTTCTCTTTCAGATGATATAGGCAGTAAGCGAATGCTCTATGAAAAACTGGGAGTTGCTGAATATTGGGTGGTAAATGTACGTCAGTCACAATTGATTTGTTTTGCAATTGCTGATAATGGAAGTAGGCAAATTACCCAATCTCAAGTTTTGCCGTCTTTAACTTTTACCCTACTTGAAGAAGCTTTACGGAGGGGTCGTGAAACCGGTCGCAGTCAGTTGTATGCTTGGCTAATCAACCAAATTGAGTCTCTATCGTAGTTAGCAAGAGTAGCAAGAGGTACAATATGACAGTTGTATTCTGCGACACTTGCTGTGATCGAGCGTTATACGTTGCCTGAGATGGGCAATCTGTGGACTGATACCTATAAACTGAAGACGTGGCTCCAGGTTGAAATTGCAGTCTGTGAAGCCCAAGCTGAACTGGGTTATATTCCAACCCAGGCGGTGGAGGAAATTAAGGCTAAGGCTGATTTTGACCCGAAGCGGGTACTGGAAATTGAGGCTGAAGTCCGCCACGATATGATCGCATTCTTGACAAATGTCAACGAATATGTAGGGGATGCGGGACGCTACATTCACCTGGGATTAACCAGTTCCGATGTGCTGGATACGGGATTGGCGCTGCAAATGGTAGCGAGTTTGGATGTGCTGCTGCAACGAACCGAGGATTTGATTGCAGCAATTCGCAAGCAGGCGCAGCAGCATAAAAATACGGTGATGATTGGACGTTCTCACGGCATTCACGCGGAACCGATTACGTTTGGCTTTAAGCTGGCGGGATGGTTGGCGGAAGTGTTGAGAAACCGCGATCGCCTCCTCCGACTTCGCAAAGAAGTTGCGGTTGGGAAGATTTCCGGTGCAGTGGGAACTTATGCCAATATTGAGCCGAGAGTAGAAGCGATCGCTTGTCAGAAACTCGGACTCGAACCAGATACCGCATCAACTCAAGTAATTTCACGCGATCGCCACGCCGACTTTGTGCAAACCTTAGCGTTAGTGGCTGCAACAATTGAACGCTTCGCTGTCGAAATTCGCAACCTGCAACGCACAGACGTTCTGGAAGTTGAAGAATTCTTCTCCAAAGGACAAAAAGGCTCCTCAGCAATGCCTCACAAACGCAATCCAATTCGCTCAGAACGCCTAACCGGAATGGCGCGAGTTGTCCGGGGTCATGCTGTCGCCGCTTTGGAAAATGTTGCACTCTGGCACGAACGGGATATTTCTCACAGTTCTGTAGAACGAATGATTTTGCCAGATTCCTGCACAATAACTCACTTCATGTTAGTGGAAATCACCGACTTGGTGAAAAACCTGTTGGTTTATCCCGAAAACATGGAGCGAAATATGAATGTTTACGGCGGCGTTGTCTTCAGCCAACGGGTGATGCTAACTCTGGTAGAAAAAGGAGTCAGTCGCGAGGACGCTTATGCAATTGTGCAGTCTTGCGCTCATCAAGCTTGGAACAAACCAGAAGGTAATTTTCACGATTTGATTGCTAACGATAGTCGCGTTACACAGCATCTTTCGACTGAAGAAGTTGAGGCGTGTTTCGCTCCACAGCACCATTTGCAGCATTTAGAGGAGATTTATCAACGTTTGGAGATTTAATAAACCGCGTTAGCGAAGCCATGCGCGTTAGCGCTTAGGCGCGTTGGCGTAGCCGGCGCGTTAGCGCTTAGGACAGGAAGGAAGAAACAAGAAGAAGAAAACCCTTCTGTTTCTTCGTTCGCGCTATGCAGCGTCTTCGCGGTTCATTCCTGTTCTACTCTGTACCCCAACTCTAATAGATGTAGTCGAGATTGCCTCCATTTCGGCTGCACTTTGACAAACAACTCCAAATAAACTTTACCAGCAATTAACTTTTGGATTTGTTGACGAGCGTCGCTGCCAATGGCTTTGAGCATAGTACCCCCTTTGCCAATCAAAATCCCCTTTTGGGAGGGACGTTCAACGTAGATAGTGGCGAGAAGGCGGGTAATGGTAGGTTCTTCTTCTACTCTGTCAATTGTGACTGCTACTGAGTGGGGAACTTCTTCGCGAGTTAAGAGCAAAATTTGTTCGCGGATCAGTTCCCCCATGATGAAGCGTTCTGGCTGATCGGTAACTAAATCTGGAGGATAGTAATAAGGGCCAGTTTCTAAGCGATCGCATAATACTTGCTGCAACCCCTCCATTCCGTCGCCAGTCAGCGCCGAAAATTTCACAATCTCCCAGTTGTGAGGTTCCGCCAGTTTAGTGTAACTATCATCCAACCATTCAGAATCGCTCTGTTGTTGGTCAATTTTGTTCAATCCCAGAATAACAGGCGTTTCGGTTCGCTCTAGAAGATCGACAATGTAGCGATCGCCTCCTCCTGCTTCTTGCGAACCATCCACCACAAACAGCACCACATCAACTGAATTTATCGCAATTTGGGCATTTTTCACCAACACTTCCCCTAATTGGTGATGCGGTTTGTGAATCCCTGGCGTATCTACAAAGATTATCTGCGCTTCCGGTGTTGTCAGAATTCCCCGCAGTCGATTTCGCGTCGTCTGCGCCACTGGCGAGGTTATAGCAATTTTTTGTCCCACCAACTGATTCATCAGTGTCGATTTACCGACGTTGGGACGTCCAATAATGCCAATAAATCCTGACTTAAACCCCTCTGGTGCTTGGGGAATGCTAAATCCGGCAACCTCGCCTAGAATTTCACCCTGATTGGTATCGAATGTCGCGTCTGTCGTCGTGCCATCTTCCATGATCCGTGCGTTTCTTGAGAACACCTACATCACTGATAATACATATTCTCCTTCGTTAAGCGCATGATTCGTCGAGACATCAAACACTAAACCAGCTTTTTCAGCACAGATATCAATCACTATTGGCAAGTCGTCTTGTTTGTTAAAATTTATAACCTGGTAAAGTTTGTCTCCAGCCTTTACTGAAGTACCCAGCACAACTCTTGCTTGAATCATGCCTCCTACTGGAGCATAGTATTTGATAATCCTACTTTTGGACACAAAAGTAGGATTATCAGATGCAGTTTCAGACAACGGAAAGCCGGAAATTGCTAACATACCTTTTTGTGTCAAGTAATTTTTGATTCCTCGAACTCCTTTCGTTACCGACTCTGGATTCATTTGCATTCCCGAACCCAGTTCCAGCGTCCAAGAGTCTATATCAAATCTAATTTTGTTTCCCAGCTTTTCCAGCTGATCTTCCAGCGCTAACCACGGCTTGATAAATGCTTCATCAAAAGCATCTCCATCATATTCGTCAAGTAAAATCCCATAATCTAGAAGAAAATATTTGGCACTTTCTTCTCTACGCCAGAAGCCATACAAATAATCTATAGCTTGATTAGAGGAACTGTGGATATCAATTACATAATCGGCATCAATACATAAAGATTGGAGCTGATAGCGGTATCGTTCATTAAATGGCGCTCCACTGGGAGAATTGATTTTTTCTAAAAGTTTGTCAAACCTTGTTTTAATGCGTTTAAAATATTCGTTTCGTATAGCATCAATCTCCAAATTGATGTGAGATTTGGCAAATTCTTGTAAATTATCACATTCTTTTTCAAAGTCCCAAAAGATGCGATTCCAATCTTTTCCGTCGCTGGGATTGTACCGACCAGTAGAAAAATAATGAGTCCGCTGATTGGTGCTGACTGGGTTGCAGACGGGAACCAACCAAATTTCACCGTGCAACTGAGTGTCATCTATTGTTAGTAAAAATTCAATAAGTTGCTGAATAACGGCATTTCCAACAATTTCTGCACCGTGCAGATTAGCTTGTAAGTATGCCTTTTTGCCGGGGTTAGCACCAATGAATTTATAAACTTGAATCGATAAGCGATCGCCTGAAGCAAGTTGCTGAATTGGAATTGTAAAAATCGTGGGATTCATGGATAGAATATATTACACTAATATGCCTTTGCGAAGGGAAATCGCGGCTACACAGACGAAATTTGCTTGACGAAGATTTTAATATTAAAGCAAACGCTTATTTAAGCCTTGGCGAATGAAATTCGCGGCTACACAGACGAAACCTGCTTGACAAAGGTTTTAATACTAAAATCTGCGTTAGCGTAGCGTGCGCGTAAGCACATAGGCAAACTTTGTCTGTATAGCCGCGATTACGAACATCGCCTGGTAACTTACAAACAAACTATGTACCGGGTAAGGTACGCAAACGCTCATCTAAATGAATGCGATCGCTTAAGGCATGAAGTAACGGCCCATGAGCGCCAAACTCTACTATACTGACCGAACCCACCGGGCACCCCAAGCGAAAACGAAAGCGTCCGACATCAATTCCCAGCAAGCTACACAGCATAATCCGGATAGTTGCTTTGTGTGCAACAATCAAAACATTGCCGTTGTTAAACCGCTGCTTAATTTCTTCAATCACTTGTAACGAACGGTGAGCGATCGCTACCGCTAATTCTCCCTCAGTCGGCGGATACCAAGCCGGATCGGCAGTCCAGCGAATATAATCATCGTGATACTCCCGGTCAACTGTTTCTACAGTTTTTCCTTCCCACTTGCCATAGTTAATCTCTTTCAAACCGTCCCGCAACTCCATCTGCATCCCCACAGCTTCACACAGCGGTTTTGCAGTTGCTACAGTACGCCGCATCGGACTACAAAAAATAGCACTCCAGGGTAGGGAACGATAAGCAGCAGCAAAAGCTTTTGCCATCTCTACACCATCTGGCGTCAAATCTGGATCTATGGAACCGCAGAAAACATTATCTCGGCTGCGGTCTGTCTGTCCGTGGCGGAGGAAATAAAGCTTTAGACTCAAGGTAGTTTTCTCCGATTATCTGAGTTAAGGATACAACCACCTTTGGGATAACGATGTTTTTACGGGCACCTTAGCAAAGTCTATTCGTAAGTCTTACCATCCGGCATTATTGCACCAGTAAGCTTTGCTCCATCCAGGTTGGCTCCACCTAGATTGGCATCAATCAAGCCTGCTCCTGATAAATTTGCATTCCGCAAATCTGCCGCCCGAAGGTCTGCTAAAGCTAAGTCTGCTCCACGCAGGTCGGCGTAAATAAGTTCTGCTCCTCGCAAGTCTGCTTCAGCTAAGTCAGCGGCGCTCAGGTTGGCACTGTTTAAACTTGCCTTACTCAGATTAACCTGCTTCAAATTAGCGCAGCTCAGGTTTATAGAATTCAGATTGACCCCTTGAAGCTTTGCTCCATGCCAATTAACATCACTCAGGTTCGCTTGATTCAAGTTTGCTTCACTTAAGTTTGCTTCACTTAAATTAGCTCCACTCAAATTTGCTCTGCTCAGGTTTACTTTTGCTAGATTTGCTCCTTGCAAGTCTGCTCCACTTAGGTTAATTTCACTTAAGTCAGCACCAGCTAAGTTTGCCTTTTGAAGTGAAGCACTCGAACCAATAAAGCAAGCACCTGTTTCCAAAAGGTCAAATCCTGTAGGGAACCAAGTCGCGTTATTGTAAAGAGCTTGGTTTAGATTTGCTCCTTGAAGATTTGCCCCTTCAATATCTGCCCCAAACAAGTTAACTCTACTTAGATTGGCATTACTCAGGTTAGCTATCATCAATTTTGCTGTTTTCAAAGATGCCCTAGACAAGTTTGCCTCGCTTAGGTTAGTTGCGCTTAAGTCTGTCCCTTGCAGATTGGCTCCGCTGAGAGTTGCCTTATGTAGATTTGCCTGATGTAGATTCGTCGAACTCAAATCTGCTTTATGGAGGTCTGCATTTTCCAGAATTGCCTTGCTCAAATTGACATCCAAGGACAGTTTTGCCTCATATAATAATGAATTACTCAGATTTGCTCCACTTAGGTTTACAGCACCCCAATAAATCCTAGTCAGATTTGCTCCACTTAGATTGGCGTTACTCAGATTGAAGGAACCATATCTCAGGTCGCTTCCACTTAAATTGGCTCCACTGAGGTTAATACCAGTAAAATCTCTTTGTCCTTCGTTATAGCGTTTCAAAAATTCTTCAGCACTGATAGGCTTTTCCTGACTCTTTTCTTCAGATAGATAAGCCTCGATTAGCAGCATATCGCCAAAATATCCCAGCAGCAGAGTCATTTTTGCTACTTTGAATTTTTCAGCACTGAAAACTGTGACTGTTTGCTTCTGTTGAGCAGATGGCTCAATTTTCTCATCTTGCTCAGTTTTTAAAACATTCGCATTCGCCAAATTATCCGATGTGTCTACCACCGATTCACTAGAGGGTGGAATTATTTGTGGTGTAAATTCGTGACGTTGTTGCAAAGAAGCGACTTGCTCAGATAGCTGCGCGAGTTGCTGCAACTCAGGGCGAGCGTCGAATTGTTGTTTTAGTTCATCAAAATAGTGTTTAAGCCAGGTAATGTTTTGCTTGCGGACATTTAACTCATTTTCCAGCCGTTCAATCCTCGAAATCAGGGACGCTATATCCTGTTCTTTGTCAGCCATATTCGCTAATTTCCAGCTAACTACAAGCTTGGAAACATTATTTTTGTAAGCTTTATATCTAAGCCAGTAATGGGCTATTTAATAAACGCGATCGCTCATGATAACGTCCTAAACTCCTTCCTCAACCAAAATTCTTTGAACGCCGACGAATTCAAGGGTATCTACCGTTTCTTCCTCGACTTCTAAACAAAGCTCAATAGCTTCAAGGGATGCGTTCCATTAGTTCATCTAAGGGTTTTGCTTGCGTATGGCAACCAGGAATACTTGGCACGGAAGCAACAAAATAACCCTCAGAATCACGCTCAATAATTACGTTAAATTCTCTGCTTCTTTTTAGGATTTCACCACTTCAAAAACGCGGCATCACTTCCCTGTTCTTGCCTAATTTTTGCATCCTTCTCAAACCAAGCGATAATCTGCTCAGGTGTTAAATCTTCAATAACAACACCGTACTCCTCGGCGATGTGCTTCAACACTCTTAAGGATGAAATTGTTAATCTTGTCAAAAACTTTTCATGGGTTTGAAGCAGTGCTGCATCTACCTTGACCGCTTCTTCGTATGTCAAAAATTGTTCTGATGGTTGCTGTGATTGAGTCATAAGTATTATTAGTTACTGTTCCTTAATTAAATAGCCGCACCGATGTTCTCCATTAACAATCCAGTGCGTTCGTTCTACTTTACAATTTTGCAGGGCAGCGGCAAACATTTCTAATTCGTGACCGCAAACGCTGGGGAAAGATGAGGCGACGTGGGAAATCGCGCAGTTGTGTTCTGTCAGGATAAACTGACAATCGCTTTCCTGTACGGGATACCACTCTGCCATGTAACCTTCAGCTTTGCGGAGTTCGACCAATTTGGCAACGCGATCGCGCAAATTTCCCTTACCCAGCCTTACTCGATATTCCATCGCCTTGCGTTCCCAGTGCTTTCGTAACACGGTACTTGCTTGCTCATAGCCCAGCGTTTCTGTCAAGGTGTCGAGAAAATCAACCGCAAACTCTCCGTAACGACTCGGAAAGCGATCGCGTCCCTCTTGACTCAGCTGATAAACGTGCTGTGGTCGTCCCATCCCCGCTTGCACCTGTTGATGTATAATCAACCCTTCCGTCTCCAAATCCTTGAGATGGCGGCGGATCGCCTGTGGGCTGATCTCCAAAGCATCCGCTAACTCCTGCGCCGAGGCTTGACCTATTTTGAGCAAATGTTGCAAGATGTCCTGCTTAGTGGAAGGCTGCTTAGCGATCGCCATCGTCATTGTCAGAAAATCTCCTTAGGACTTTGACAACATCCTAGTTGCTAAAGTACCCTAAAATAGAAATAAAGCAACACAGATGTTGTTTTACTATTGTAAATGCAGTTTGACTGGGCGATCTACTCTGGACGCCCATGCCCCCCGCCTGCCAGCCACCAGAGTTTGTCCACAACACGAGAGAACACTTAATCAATGACTGCTAGCGTTAAAACCTTAGTCAATCAGCCCTATAAATACGGCTTTGTCACTGACATTGAAACAGATAGCATTCCTCGCGGACTTAGTGAGGACGTTGTTCGCCTGATCTCCGCCAAGAAAGAAGAACCGGAGTTCATGCTAGAGTTTCGCCTCAAAGCCTATCGGCAATGGCTGAAGATGACAGAGCCAACTTGGCCTCATGTCAAGTATCCGGCTATTGACTACCAAGACATCATCTACTACTCCGCGCCGAAGCAAAAGCCCAAAAAGCTGGGTAGCCTAGATGAAGTCGATCCAACTTTGTTAGAAGCCTACGAGAAGCTAGGGATTTCGCTTTCAGAGCAAAAGCGGTTGTCTAACGTTGCCGTAGATGCCATCTTTGATAGTGTTTCAGTTGCCACAACATTTAAAGAGAAGCTAGCCAAAGACGGCGTGATCTTCTGTTCTATTTCCGAAGCTTTGCGGGAACACCCCGAACTGGTGCAGAAGTACCTCGGCAGCGTTGTGCCAGTAGCAGATAATTACTTCGCCGCCCTCAACTCAGCCGTATTCAGCGATGGTTCCTTCGTCTACATCCCCAAAGGCACCAAATGCCCGATGGAACTCTCCACCTACTTCCGCATCAACAGCGGAGATACGGGGCAGTTTGAGCGCACGCTAATTATTGCCGAAGAAGGCAGCTCCGTGTCATATCTGGAAGGCTGCACCGCACCGATGTTTGACACCAACCAGCTGCACGCGGCTGTGGTGGAACTGGTTGCCCTCGACAACGCTGAAATTAAATACTCCACGGTACAAAACTGGTATCCCGGCGACGAAAACGGCAAAGGTGGTATTTACAACTTTGTCACCAAGCGCGGGCTGTGTCAGGGAGTCAATTCTAAGATTTCTTGGACGCAGGTAGAAACGGGTTCCGCGATTACCTGGAAATACCCCAGCTGCGTGTTAGTGGGCGATAATTCCGTAGGTGAATTTTACTCCGTTGCCCTCACGAATCATATGCAGCAAGCCGACACCGGAACCAAGATGGTGCATATCGGCAAAAACACCCGCAGCACGATTATTTCCAAGGGAATTTCGGCGGGTAAGTCGTCAAATAGCTATCGCGGTTTGGTGAAAATTGGTCCCAAGGCAAAGGGTGCGAGAAACTATTCTCAGTGCGACTCAATGCTAATTGGCGATAATGCCCAAGCGAATACTTTCCCCTATATCCAGGTGCAAAATAACACCGGAAAAGTGGAGCATGAAGCTTCCACCTCGAAAATTGGGGAAGAGCAGCTATTCTTTTTCTCGCAGCGGGGCATTTCCGCAGAAGATGCTATTTCGATGATGATTAGTGGCTTCTGTAAGGATGTGTTTAATCAGCTGCCGATGGAATTTGCTGTAGAAGCTGATAGGTTGTTGAGCATGAAGTTAGAAGGCAGTGTGGGATAAATGAAACTACAGATAAACACAGATAAACGCCAATAAATCATTCGAGTTTATCTGTGTTTATCTACGGTTGAATTTCTTTACTCAAAAAGGTAAGGCGGGCATTGCCTACTTTTAGGCTGAAATAGAATAAGAAACGCGAAGACGCTAAGGGCACAAAGGAAGAAGAGAGGAAAGATGATTATTGAAAATAGTGAGGTGATCCTATCAGTTCGGGATCTCACGGCAAATGTTGATGAAACTCCGATTCTTAAGGGCTTGAATCTAGAAGTAAAGGCGGGAGAAATCCATGCCATTATGGGGCCAAATGGTTCTGGCAAAAGCACCTTTTCTAAAGTTTTGGCTGGGCATCCGGCGTATGAGGTGACGGGCGGCGAGGTGATTTTCCGGGGGCAAAATCTTCTGGAAATGGAAGCAGAAGAACGTGCCAGAGCTGGGATATTTTTGGCGTTTCAATATCCTTTGGAAATTCCTGGGGTGAGTAATGTAGATTTCCTCAGAGTTGCCTATAATTCCCGCCGCAAGGCTGAGGGATTAGAGGAATTGGATGCTTTTGATTTTGATGAGTTGGTGCATGAAAAGCTGGATGTGGTAAAGATGAATCCTGCTTTCCTTAGCCGCAGTGTGAATGAAGGTTTTTCTGGTGGTGAGAAGAAGCGGAACGAGATTCTGCAAATGGCACTGCTAGAACCAAAGTTAGCAATTTTGGATGAAACGGATTCAGGATTGGATATTGATGCGCTAAAGATTGTGGCGGATGGTGTGAATCAGCTAGCAAATGCAGAGAATGCGATGCTGGTGATTACTCACTATCAGCGGCTACTGAATTACATCGTGCCAGATTTCGTTCACGTCATGGAAGCCGGAAGAATTATTACCAGTGGTGGTAAAGAATTGGCGTTGGAATTGGAATCTCGCGGTTATGAGTGGGTAAGGGAAGAAGAAGCAGCTGAGGTGGGTGCAAAATGACAATTCAAGTAACTTCTATCCCCAATCCAGAAGAAGTTGGGTTAAAGTCTGCTGCGACTAATCGAGATGCCAAGCTGATTGAGTTGTTAAACTTGTCTCGTAGTCAAGAATTACAGGTACTCGATCCAGAGATGGTTGGCTGGTTGCAAGAATTACGCGATCGAGCTGCTTCCTGGCTACCTCATCTCAAGTTTCCCACAACGCGGGATGAAGAGTGGCGTGTCACAGACATTTCGCCTCTGTTAAAGTTGTCTTTCCAAGCTGCAAAATCTGCCGATGTACCTCAGTCAGCAATTGAAGGATTAACTTTAGCAGAAGCAGCCGAAAGTCGTCTAGTTTTCGTTAACGGTGTTTATGCACCGGCGCTGTCATCTGTTGCCAATTTGCCAGATGGGATATTTGTCGGAAATTTAGCCCAATTGCCAATAACTTATCGCACTCGGATCGATAATTATTTCGCCCAGCAAAAGGGTTTTGATGAGGTATTCACCTCTTTAAATACGGCAGGATTAACTGATGCTGCTGTAGTGTGGGTAGCGAAGAATGTGGTAGTAGAAACACCGATTCATTTGCTGTTTCTATCTACTTTTAGCGATCGCCCGACTCTCTCTCAGCCACGCTGTTTGGTTGTCGCTGAATCTAACTCTCAAGTAACTCTGATAGAAGATTATCTGCCGGTCGGCGACTGGTGTGCGGATAAAACTCATCCGTATTTAATCAATACGGTTACAGAGATTTGGGTAGAAGAAAATGCTGAAGTTCGCCACAACCGGATTCAACGAGATAGTGGTGCAGCGTTTCATATTGGCAAGAGTGCGATCGCGCAATCCCGCAACAGCCGCTATACTTGCAATGCAGTGAGTTTGGGTGGCAAAATATCCCGCCACAACTTAGAAATTTATCAGTTGGGCGAACAAACTGAAACCACTCTCAATGGTTTAACCATGATTTCTGGGGAACAGATTGGCGATACTCACAGCGCCATTATTCTCAACCATCCCCACAGCACCACTCGCCAGTTACAAAAATGTATCGTGGCTGACAAGGCTCATTCCGTATTTAACGGTAAAGTCTTTGTTGCCAAAGCAGCACAATTGACGGATGCTGGACAATTAAATCGGAACTTGCTGTTGTCGCCCAAAGCGAGAGTCGATACTAAACCCCAACTGGAAATTATTGCCGATAACGTGAAATGTACTCACGGTGCAACAGTCAGTCAGTTGGATGATGAGGAAGTTTTTTACTTGCAAAGTCGCGGTTTAGACAAAGTGAGTGCTAACAACTTGTTAGTTGACGCTTTTGCTATTGAAATAATCAACCAGATTCCCATCGCTTCTTTGCAAACAAGCCTCTCTCGATGTGTTGCTTGTAGAACAGTCGAATAGTGTGGAATAGGTAAGAGGTAATGGGTAATAGTATTTTGAAGAAATAACTTCTAACTTTTACCAGTTACCAGTTACCAGTTACCAATTATCAATTACTAACTACCAATTACCAATGACTCTTACCAAAGACAGAACACTCGCCGATAAAGTCCGTGCAGATTTTCCAATTCTGCACCAAGAAGTCAATGGCAAGCCCCTAGTTTATCTAGACAACGCCGCCACATCCCAAAAACCTCTGGCGGTGCTAAACGCCATTCGGGATTACTATGAGCAGTACAATTCAAACGTACACCGGGGCGTTCACACCCTTAGCGCCAAAGCCACAGACGCTTATGAAGGTGCTAGAGACAAAGTTGCTGCTTTTGTAAATGCAGCCTCGCGCCAGGAAATTATCTACACCCGCAACGCCAGCGAAGCGATTAATTTAGTCGCTTACAGTTGGGGTTTAAGCAACTTGCAGCGGGGAGACGAAATCATCCTGTCGGTGATGGAACACCACAGTAACTTAATTCCTTGGCAACTGACAGCGCAAAAAACTGGCGCAGTCCTGAAGTTTGTGGAACTGACACCAGACGGAGTTTTTGACTTAGAACAATTCAAATCTCTGATTTCCGACAAAACCAAACTGGTTAGCACCGTTCACGTTTCTAACACTTTGGGATGTATAAATCCAGTGGAAGAAATTATTGAAATTGCTCACCAATACGGTGCAAAAGTCTTAATTGACGCTTGCCAAAGCGCACCACATATGGTGCTAGACGTGCAAGCGATGGATTGCGATTGGCTAGTCGCCTCCGGTCACAAAATGTGCGCCCCAACCGGGATTGGCTTCCTCTATGGCAAACTAGACTTATTGCGGTCGATGCCTCCGTTTTTAGGCGGTGGGGAGATGATTGCCGATGTGTTTCTGGACCATGCCACCTATGCAGATTTGCCCCACAAATTTGAAGCCGGAACGCCATCAATTGGGGAAGCTATCGCGCTTGGTGCAGCGGTAGATTATCTCAGCGGCATTGGTATGCACAACATCCATACCTACGAAGCTGAATTAACCGCTTATCTCTTCCAACAGTTGCAGCAAATCCCAGAAATCAAAACTTATGGGCCACAACCCACCAGCACAGGAGAAGGTAGAGCTGCACTCGCTGCGTTCACGGCTGGAGATGTCCACCCTCACGACTTATCCACCATTTTAGATCAAGCTGGCATCGCCATCCGCGCCGGACACCACTGCACCCAACCCCTACACCGCTACTTGAAGGTGCAATCTACTGCACGGGCCAGTTTGTATTTCTACAACACCCGCGAAGAGATTGATCTTTTCATCGCATCTTTGAAAGAAGCTGTCGAATTTTTTGGCAGTATCTTTGGCTAAGTCAACTTAAGCCTTGGCGAATGTAATTCGCGGCTACACAAAGTAAGTCCGCCTGCGCGGACTTACAAAAACTCAAAGTTTTGAAACCTGCTTAGGCAAGTTAAGTCTCGTGTAGCTGCGGTTTCAACCGCCCTTAAGCCTTGGCGAATGTAATTCGCGGCTACACAAACTAAGTCCGCCTGCGCGGACTTACAAAAACTCAAAGTTTTGAAACCTGTGTAGGCAGGTTTTGTCTCGTGTAGCTGCGGTTTCAACCGCCCCTTCAAGTGTAATCCTAGAAAATTGAGTAATTCAAAGTATGATTACCACCTCTATTCCAGCCGAACAAAGAACCATACTACCCAACATTAGCTGGGAAACATTAGAAGCCTTGTTGAGAGAAACAGGTGAAGATAGAGGCTGGCGGTTTGCTTATAACGGAAGCACTTTAGAGCTTATGACCCCGCTTTTTGAACATGAAAACCCCAAAATTCAATTTGACCGTTTAATATTAGTCATAGCTGAAGAATTAGAAATTGAAATAAAGAGTGCTGGTTCTACTACTTTGAAACGACAAATAGCAAATTGCGGCATAGAACCAGATAATTGCTACTATATCCAAAACGAACTAGCGGTAAGAGGTAAGCAAAAACTCAATTTAGAAACCGATCCGCCGCCTGACTTAGCTATTGAAATCGATATTACCAGCAGTTCAGTTAACAAGTTTGATATCTACTCAGCGCTGGGTGTCACTGAACTCTGGAGATATGACGGGCGAGTTTTAAAATTTTATCAGCTAACAGAAGGAAAATATATCGACTGCGAATTTAGCATTGCTTTTCCCCTAGTATCGGTAACTGAAATAAGCAGATTCATTGACCAAAGTAAAACCATCGGAGAAATTGCCTTGCTGAAATCATTTCGAGCTTGGTTGAGAGATAAGATAGTGATGATGAGAACGAGTTAGTCAAATGGCATACAGTGACTTTACTTTAGTTAGATTGTTAGCGTGGCATTGCCCATTCTAATAAATAAGAGTTTTAAACGTAAAATTTTTTATATAAATTAGCTTATATGTCTCAAGATTTATTAGTATGTATAGGCGATGGAGACGATATAGGTAACGTAATTGATTTTTATTTACTTACTAATGATTTAGATAACGCAAGCAATTTCTCTTTTCAAGTCAAAAGTTCTATTGAAAGAATAGCTAAAGACGCTCAAGTAGACATGGCAGCAAATTTAATATATGTAGCGGGCGATGATATATGCTTTGTAGTTTCTAAGAAAAATCATGTTTTAGATAAACTAAAGTTTTACTCAGATTTATTTTTTCAATTAACAGGAAAAACAATGTCTTTTGGTATAGGCAACACTCCAGTCGTAGCATCAATATGCTTGAGAAAAGCTAAAGTTTCTGGAAAGGGTCGAATAGTTGGATCTGGAGTATAAAATTGAAAAATCTATATATTTTTGTTACCAGTAATAGACCAGATCAATATCTTAATTCAAGTGTACACTGTATTTTAAATGAAGGAGTAAATCGCATTGTATTTGTGAAAATTACTTTTTCAGATAGCGATGTTTCACTGAATATGCTTAGGCAAAACGTAATTAATTTGCTAGATAATTTAAGCAAAGTAATTTATAAGTTTTATACAGGTGATCGTGCAGGAGAGACAGAAGACTTAAATAAAATCTATCAGCAGACTGAACTTATAATAATGAAAACCAAATATGAACAATGTTTGTTAGATCATATTAGTTGGGAAACAAAGATTATCAACTATACAGAAATAAAGTCTTATATTGCAAGTTGTAAAAAGCAATTCAAAAATAGTATATTTGATGTTAGTGGAATATCAAAAACTTTTTTAGGGGATATATTTGCGTGCTGTTTAGTAGAAGATATTCAGAATTTATATACTTTTGAATTAAAAATAAAAGAAGACTACACTCATCCGTGGATAATGTTAATTCATGCTTTACAGAAAGACAAACAATACAATTATGTTAATTAAGTAGAAACACCTATTTTTAGAGATTGCACAAATGCTATATTAATTAGGACAACTCCTTTAATTATCTCAATAATTAGTTCATTGATTTTTGTATTTTTAACTCTTGCTGCTTACTTTATACTGGGTGAGAACCATATAATTACTAAAGTTATTGATAAGATTGGAGTAGCACTAACTTATGTATCATTTCTTCTGATATTTTTTCCTTTACGTCTTAAGTAAAAGAAATATAGACAGAAATAGTTGCATTCTCCACCACAATATAAGTTAAGCGATCACATTCTCCACCACAACATCACAGAAGGATCGCATTCTCCACCACAATATAAGTTAAGAGATCGCGCATTCTCCACCACAATATAAGTTAAGAGATCGCGCATTCTCCACCACAACATCACAGAAGCGATCGCACTAATCGCGTCCTCGTCCGAGTTCTTCAATCAAGTCACGAATAGCATTTTGATTATTTTGAGCCACAATCGCCGCCGCCTCAGCAGCTTGAGCCGCACGCTGTGAAGCCAAGACAGCTTCCCTAGCAGTTTGGCTAAGTTCTGTAATTGCTCTGGCTTGTTCAGCCAAAACATTGACAAACTGCTGAATGGTCTGCTGTTGACGTTCAGCTGTCTGAGCTTGACGTTCAGCTGTCTGAGCTTGTTGCTCAATGACTGTTACCAGTCGCTCTAAGCGAATTTCAATTCGGTCTAGTTGGACGGTCATAGTGTTTTTTGTAGCTACTTTGACTGTAGCACCCAAAGGCTTGTGTCAAAAGTAGTTCTAGCGCTTTAGCATAGCGGCGCGGATGCACTAGAGCCGTAGCGTTGGAACTATGCTCCCTAAAGGAAGCAAAAACAGCAGATTGGCCTTGTGTAGCTGCGACAACAGTCATCAGCAAGCTTAGATTCTGACTAGCGGGTGATTACAATTAGCTTCTCAACTTGACAAAATCGCTACAGATGGCTAGCAGGTTTGGTGTTGCGAAGGGTAGGGGCATGATTAAATCTTGGATGGTGATTGGAGGCGTAACTTTTTTAGTTGCTGGCTTGAGCAACTTAATTACGCCCAATGATGTTAAGTGGTTCAAACGGCTGCAAAGACCGAGATGGTTAACTTTTGAGGCGGCTATTCCTTTGATTTGGATAGTAGTTTTTATTTGTGGTGCTTGGTCAGCTTATGTTGTCTGGGAACGCACCAAAAATTGGTGGCTAATGGGCTTCTACGTGTTACTAGAATTAGTTACAGTTGCCTACAACCCTCTGATGTTAAGGCTCCGCAGTCTCAAAGTCGGCACCATCGTAGGCGGAATTGGTTTCATATTAAGTTTTATTTTGGCACTAACTGTATTACAAATCTCGGCTGTTGCATCTGTGTTGTTAATTCCCTATTTACTCTGGAGTCCGATAGGAACTTACACTACTTGGGTATTGGCTAAACTCAATCCTGATGATGCTTAGAAACTTTTACAACGCCTCCTGACTTGTTCTTGACAAAGTGAGATGAATTGTATCGGCGCAGCCATTTAAAACTAGGTGAACTGAGTGGTTCCATTGGTTCCTTGACTGCCTCTTGCAAGATTTTTGAGTATTGCTGGGCAATAATCTCAGGGGTAAAGTTTGACTCCAGATATTGACGCCCAGCCTGTCCCATCCGAGTCTGCAATTGCGGGGAAGTTGCTAAACAACGAATAAACTTAGCTAGACCACTAGCATCCCCATTGTTGAAGGCAGCACCACAATTAGCTTCAGTCATCAACTGGCGGAGATAGGAGTGCTGTTCGCTAATTACAGCAATGGGACGCCCAGCTGCTAAAGCGGCGTAGAACTTACTGGGTACTACTAATCCTTCCATGCCTGCGCTAATGCTGACTAAGGATAAGTCGCAAGCTGTGAGGGAGTAGGGTAAATTCTGCTTGCTTTGGTATGGCAAAAAGCGACAATTGCTTAAGCCGAGAGTGCTGATTTTATTGATGCAAGTTTGGCGCTTGGCACCGTTGCCAATGAAAACAAACTGAATGGGTTCATTTTCCAGCAGGCTAGCTGCTTCTAAAATTGTCTCCATGTCGTGACAGCGCCCCATGTTACCAGAGTAGAGGACGGTGAAAGTGTCAACTAGATTAAATTCTTGGGCGAACCAATTATCTTGCTTGGCAATGGGTACAATCCAGCCTGGATCTGCCCAGTTATGAATTACGGAAATCTTATTAGTAACTTCTGGGCATTTGGCGACTACTCGCTCTTTCATTGAAGGGCTGAGGACGATAATTCTTTTAGCATTTTTCCAAACACAACTGTTGAGAAAATTCCAAAATCGAACTAATAGGTTTTGGGCAGGAACGACATTGAGTTCGACAGCAACATCGGGATATAGGTCGTAGAGGAGACAAACGTAGGGTAAATCAAAGCATAAGTTAGCTAAGTAGCCGAGAATTGGCAAGAAAGGCGGGGCTGTGGTGAGGAGCAAAATATCGCCGCGACTGCCAGTTTTTATCAGGTGGAGTCCGGAGCGCAGGCAGAATAAGAGTCCATTGACGGCTTTGCCGCGAATTCGCTGGGGCCAGATCCGAGCAGTGCGCGATCGCTTAACTAAAAGTCGCTCCGAGCGCTCAATTGGTGGTGCCGTTTGCTTTCGGAAGGCGTACCCCGGCTGTCCGGTAAAGATTTGCACTGGCAAACCTAAGGAACCCAAGTTAACTGCTAGTTCTTCAATCAGCTGCCCCGTCGCTGCGTAGTCTGGCGGATAATATTGGGTAATGATAGACAGTCTTACGGGCAGGTTAGAAGGACTTAGCGCTTCTGGCTTCAAAGACTGGGTTTCTGGGAACCCGCCCCTACTAATATGCTGTTTTGGAATCTTCCCGTTGCTCATGCAGCCTCGCTGACTTCGTAGGGATAATGTGTAATTGATGTTACTACCGTGTAGAGTTTACCGATAAATTCGGTAGCTGGATAAACAGGTGAAACCCACTGATAACAAAGAATTTTCTGATTTTTGAAATTTACCAACCGTGTAGGGACTAAAAAAACTACAGATTTGCCTATAATTATCCGGATCGCATCCAGAATAATCTGGTAAAGACTGATTAGAGACTTCCTGGGTGAGCAGTGTCGCCCATCTAAGGGAGTAACTTCGTCACTTTTTTACAGCTGATCCCTAAAATATAATCGCAGCAATCTAGTCATGGATTTTATCCTGATAGGCTAGCACAGTGCTGTATCTAGAATTCAGGAGCCACAAGGGAGCCACAATTGGGGAATTGGGCTGGCATTAGGCACTCCTGACTCCTGAATTCTTTACTCGGCATTTTTAAGCTATGGGTTCCGATGGAGATTTTCAGCCGTTGCTGCCACAAAGTACAGGGAACCAGAGGAGCGCCATAAAACCGCCCTACGGCGGCGGCCTTCCCCGTTCTACTGGGTTTAACGAGGCTGACGAAGATAAACTGGATCTTCGTCAGCTATTGGCTGTTGTCAGGCGTCGGGCGATCGTGATTACGGGGGTAGCGATCGCTGTAACTTCTGGAGCTGTATCTTGGGTTTTAAGTCGCACTCCCAAGTACGAAGGCAGGTTTCAGCTGTTGGTAGGCTCTGTAACTGGTGAAGATAAGTTTGATGAATTGAACCAAAGTCTGGGCAAAAATGTCAGCATTCAAGCTCCCCGCATAGATTACGCTACTCAAATTCAGGTCTTATGGAGTCCTCAAGTAATTTCTCCAATCGTTGAGAAAATTAAAGAGCGATATCCAGAGATTGATTACAGTACGCTGGTGCAAAAACTGGCGATTAATCGGCTGTCTGAAACCAAAATTTTAGAAGTCAGTTACCAGGATTCAGACCCGCAAAAAATTCAATTTATTCTAGAAAAAGTTGCTGATGGCTATGTTGACTACAGTCTCTCTCAACAGCAAAATAGCCTGCAACAAGGCATTAAATTTGTTGAAAAGCAGCTAGAAAAACAATATGAGCGAGTAGACAAACTTCAGGAAAAACTCCAGGAGTTTCGCCAAAAATATAACCTCATCGATCCGGAAACTCAGGGGCAACTGCTAACTAATCGCGTTAGCGGCATTGTGCAGCAGCGACAGGAAACCCAAAGCAGACTGGGCGAAACGCGATCGCTTTACTCAACTTTGCAAAAACAATTAGGGTTAGAACCGAATCAGGCGCTGGCGGTGGCGGCGCTTTCGGAAGCACCCCGCTATCAGCAGTTACTCAATCAACTTTCTGAGGTAGAAAGTAAAATTGCTGCTGAGTCAGCGCGGTTCACGCAAGAAAGCCCTAACATTCAAAAACTGCTGGAACAGCGGGAAAATTTGCTGCCTTTGTTACGACAAGAAGCGGTGGCGGTATTGGGAAGCAATTCTTCTGGTGTGGTTTTAGATGCCGAGAGTGCATCCCCAAATTCGATTCGCCTGTCTCTAACTAAGGAGATGGTGGAGGCGGCTAATCAGATTCGGGTGCTGGAAAGGCGTCAGCAAGCGATCGCTCTTGCCGAAAATCAGATGAGTCAACAGCTCAAACAACTAGCTGTCACTGCTCGTTATTACACAGATTTACAGCGAGAGCTACAGGTCGCAACAGAAAGCTTGAACCGCTTTCTCGGTGTCCGGGAAACCCTACAGATTGAGGCGGCGCGAAAAAATCTTCCTTGGCAAAAGCTTTCTGAACCTAAACAGCCTCAAGAACCGATTTCACCTAATGCGCCACGCAGTATTTTGCTAGGTGCGGTGGCTGGGTTACTAGCAGGAATGGGAGCGGCGTTGTTAATCGAAAAATTGGACAACGTGTTTCACTCTCCCGATGAGTTGAAAGATAGCACTGGATTACCGATTTTGGGACTAATTCCTTTCAATAAACAACTCGCTAATAGTCAGCAGTCAGTTGTTAGTGGTCAGTCGTCAGTCGTGAAGGGACAACTGGCACACTACAATGCTTCCCCGTTTTTGGAAGCCTTCCGCTCTCTTCATGCGAATATTTATTTTCTCAGCCCGGATAAGCCACTGAGATCGCTAGTTATTAGTTCCTCGGTTCCGGCAGAAGGAAAATCAACTCTTTCAACGCACTTGGCGCAAGCCGCAGCTGCTATGGGTCAGCGGGTTTTACTGGTGGATGCGGATCTCAGGCTACCGCAAGTTCATAAATTGACGGATTTGCCTAATGTCTGGGGACTCAGCCATGTCATTTCCACAGACATGAATGTGGATGATATTATCCAGCGATCGCCCTTAGAAGACAATCTCTTTGTGTTAACTGCTGGTCAAATTCCCCCAGACCCCACCAGGCTGCTTTCATCCAAAAAAATGCAGAATTTAATCCAGCGTTTTGAAGAAGCTTTTGACCTGGTTATTTACGATACACCACCACTTTTAGGACTTGCAGACACCAAACTTTTATCTCCTCATACCGATGGTATTGTCCTGGTTGTGGGATTGGGTCGCACAGACCGAGCGGTGCTAAGGCAAGTTTTAGATGGATTAAAAACTTCTCATGCTCCTGTTTTGGGTTTGGTAGCGAATGGAGTTAAAGGCTATACGACTAGCTCCTATGATTACTATCACCGTTACTACACTAAAGTTCCTGGGAAACAGCAGCCTGTGAACAATAGCTGATACTAATTCATTGTGTTTATTTCTGGTTCCCAGTCTCTGACTGGGAATATTTTTTTGTTAGCGAAGCGGCGCTTAGCTAACATATAGCCTTTGGAATTTCTACCCTATGGGGGAGGCAGAGACTCCCAAACAGCGTTCCTAGTTTTAGGTTAAAAACGAGGATATACTAATTTTCCCGTTCCATCTGTAGGTTGGGTGAGGTTCCAAGGGCCCAACCTACACAAGTTTTAGACTTTTAACTCTAACTAATTCAATTTTTTACAATTTATTGCTGAAACGGTATGATATAGGCGCACTCTACCTGCATCTGGGCGATACTTCGCCCACTATCAAGACCTGTAGGCTTTTAAAATATGAACTTAGTAATTTTCATACTTACTAGCTTTATTGTCATTTCCATAGCTTTTGGATTATGGATTTTCAAACGATTATCTAATTGGAAATTGCTAGATAGATGTGTTGCAGCTTTTACTCCAATATTATTCACCATACTTGGGGGCTTAATTCTCAACTCCATACTGTCACAGCCTTTTTGGGATTGGAATGCTAGCCGTCTCACCCCAAGCTTTGCAATAATTCACGGATACAAATTATATTATGAAGCCGACAATGGCCCTGTACTAAGTACGGTATATAATCCTTTAACAGCCTTTGCCTACTTACCTGCTACCCTCGCAAATTCTCCAACTTGGGCAGTTATTTCAGCAGTATTTATTAGTAGTTGTTTTTTCTTCTTGCCTATACTTTGGCTACATCTGGGCGAAAATATTAAAAATCCTAAAAGTTTAGTTTACTCGCTTTGCTGTTTTATTATTTTTTGTTTTTTTACCTTCGCATTGCCATCCTTGAGTTACTCAGCTTTTACAGTCCATGCAGATGCGCCTGCACTAGGTCTTAGCGCTGCGGCTTGTGCCGTTCTCTACTATCGCCAGCCCAAAAATAGTAATGTAAGTTTGCTGCTATCTTCTCTATTGGCAGTTTTAGCAGTTGGCACAAAACAGACTGTTGTCCCGCTTCCATTTGCCTTGGCAACTTATATTTTGCTTGTTGATGGTCGCCATAATTTCAAACTTTATGTTATTTATCTAGGTGTTTTTGGGGCATTGTTAGCAACAATATTCTTGGTTATTTTTCAACCAGAGCCTTTATTATTCAATATAATTACAATCCCTAAAAAATATCCTTGGAAAGAAAATATTATAGTTGCTATATCAAGATCGGGGTTTGGACTAATAAAGGAGTGGATATTACCTGGAGCTATAATATTATTCTTAACCTACAAACAAAAAATATTTCAAATAAACAATTTTAGTGATATTAAACGTTACTTAAGTGATAATCGCTGGTCAATGTTACTGATGGTCAGCTTATACATGATGCCGCTTTCGGTGCTAAATAGAGCTAAGTTAGGGGGAGATGTTAATGCTTATAGCCTTACAACTTACTTTCTCTGTGCTGCTAGTAGCTTGATGTTACTGAAGTCAGTTGTAGGTGCAGATACTAAAAAGTTGCAACAATTTTCAAAATTATTAGTTGCAGCACTATGCACAGCATTTATCTTCACTAAATCTTTTAGTATTAAAAATCTTGATTATCAATTTAGTAATTTATTAAATAATCCCCAAGAAGTAGCATATAATTATTCAAAAAAACACCCAGGAGAAGGTTATTTTCCCTGGAACCCATTATCAACTCTGATGGCAGAGGGGAAGCTTTATCATTTCGCGTTTGGATTGTTGGATAGAGAACGAGCTGGATTTAAAGTAAACGAGGAACATTTTCGGCGTTATATTCCTGCTCAAATTAAGTTAATAGCTTTTCCAAAAACCGCACAGGATAAAGATACGTTGAAGTATGTACCTGAATTTTCGCAGCAAATTATTGTTGACGAATTGCATGGATGGAATGTTTATACTAGAGAGCGATCGCTTGCCAATAAATGAATTAAAGTTCTCGCGCTAGCACCAGTGCGACCTGTAAACAGCCAAAGAATAGCACGACCAAAATCCCGGAGGATGTGCAACCAAGTTTCGGGGGGATTTTTGGTGGGAATAGAGACAGGGGTAAACGCAATACCTTGACTACCAAAAACGATGGTAGCGATCGCAATGGCGCGACGCATATGAAAATCGGAAGTAACCAGATAAACGTGTTGAATATTTCGACTTTTGAAGTCAGCAACTAAAGAGGTAAAGTTAGTTACAGTATCAACTGCACGGCGGTCGAGATTTATGCGCTCATCGGAAATTCCGGCTTCTCGAAAAATCTTGCTAGCTATATCTGGACGAGTGCCGGAACTCACCCAGATTTCCAGTGTAGGATGGTTTTGGGCAAATTGAGCAGTGAATTTTTCTCGATTTGGCCCGCCGCCGAGGGTAAAGATAGCTTGAGGTATGGGTGTTTGAGAGAAAGCGATCGCTATTCGCACCGGAATAATCCCAATTAGCAGTACGATGAAGGTAGAGATTGCTAAACACAAAAAACGGTATTTTTTGCGCTTGTGATGAAAAATATTCATCAATATACTCAAGATTTAGCCACTGGACACTTCTTTTTTTTGTAACTCATAAATTTTGGCATCGACTAGGAAGCGATACCAAAAACCTTGTAAAAAATGAAAGATCAAACCTTCCAAACCGTCTAGAAAACCTAAGCCAATAATGTAGCGCATTAGAAAGTAGAGGAAGGCACGCAAGAAAAGTGGCGATCGCGTGTAGAGGTTTTTCTTGATCCAGCGCCGCCCAATAGCTTGAGAATATTGACTGCTTTTTAACAAATCGTCTTCTTTTTCTGCTACCAAACTCACCATATCTTTCACTTCCCGATCTGCATAGCGGTTGTGCTTGTCTATCCAGAAGCTCAAGCCTTTTTTGTTTTCGTCAATGATATCGTGCTGAAATTTAGCAATTTTCCCCTGTTTAAGAACAATATGTTCATCCATCCACCGCTGTTCGCAAACGCCAAAATCTGTGCGCCAAATTCGCAGCAACCAAGTCGGATAATAACCGCCATGACGTATCCAGCGCCCCATGAAAAACACGCGGCGTTTTACTTGATATCCGGTTATTTTCTCATCTGTATAAGGTAAAATTTGTTTTAATTCTTCAACTAATTCTGGTGTTAGGCGCTCATCAGCATCAAGGCGCATAATCCAGGGAGTTTTGATGGGTAGATTCTGTAAAGCCCAGTTGATTTGAGCTGCATGATTCTCGAAAGGATGCTCGAAGACTTGACAACCTAATTGTTTAGCGATTTCCACTGTGCGATCGCTACTTCCAGAATCAACCACAAAAACTTCTGCACCCAGCTTTTCTAAACTAGCTAAACAATGTGGTAGATTTGCCTGTTCATTTTTCGTGAGAACAATTAACGAAAGCAACATTACCCTGGTTACTGAATTGGTAGATGAAAACAGAAAAAAATAGAATTTTATTATCTTTCCAGGCATTCTCCGGGCTTACGCTAGGGAACGAGAAACTGGAGAGAATTTAATTCATTTGTAAGCAACCAGATGAGAATAATCTAACCAAAATGTACGAGTAAACCCACATTCTTGAAGATAACGTTCAATTCTAGCGGGAGCTTCAGGCATTCCCCGCGATTCCAGCACAGAAAAATGAATTTCACAAACTACAGTTTTACAATCTGGATGCCGTAAAGTTTCATTTAATCCCGCTAAAACTTCCTCTTCTGCACCCTCCACATCTACTTTAATAGCTGTGGGTACATTAATTTGTTCTTGTTTGCGAAGTTCATCGCCAGGAATTACATCTACATCTACGGTTGTAGTTGTGCTAACTTCATTTTCAGGGATGACAAGACTATGGGTACCGGAACTGGCGTGCTGAGAAACGCTTAATTTTAGACGAGCGCGATCGCGTCCTAATGCTATCGGAAAAATTCGCACATTTGATAGATTATTAACAGTTACATTTTGCTGCAATCTATTGCCAGCTCTTTCCTCTGGTTCAAAGGCAAAAACTCTCCCACTTTCACCCACAGCTTTTGCTAAAAGTACGCTATACAAGCCGATATTAGCGCCTATATCCCAGTAAGAATCTCCACTGAGAACGCGGTTTAACAGGGTTTCGATAATGCGATAATCCTCCTGAAATGAGAGGACGCGAGAATATTCTATGATATCAGCAACCAGCAAATTTGCTGTATATTCTCCTACTTTAACTTCTACTTTTTCTGGCTGTTTTCTTTGATATTCAGCATTACGCAACTGGCTTTTGATAGTTCGCGGCAAAACGAGCAACTTTGTTAAACCTAGATGACGCAGCCAAGAACGAATTGGACTTAGATAAAGTATTTTCAAAACCCTAATCTCCCTACAACTGTAATCAATAATGAAGACGTTCGTGATAACTAGAGTCAATTTTTTCTCCTTTGACTCTGGCTTCATTTTCAGAACCAAACCGTCTTCCTTTGGAACTGCGATAAAAATCTAAATTTCGGTAAGCTGTGCAAGCAGAACAGGTGGGATTAAGATTGCCATCTTTTTCAAACTGGTCAATTAATTTCTGGCGTTGGTATCCTGTCCAAATTTCTCTTAAAGATTCATTCATAATGTTACCAATACTTAAATCTTCAATAGCATCCATCGCAGCGGCACAGTAGCAAGCCATCACCACGCCTTCAGGCAAAACTATAGGGCCGTCATACAGATTTTTGCACGGTTGTGTTTTTTTGTCGGCCGCAACTTGCCGCATTTTCATAGTGCCAAGCAAGTCGGATTCTTTGATTTTGCCGCCAAAATCGTAGAAAGACCAGGTAAAGTCAATTTCCGGTTTATACTTTAAGATAGGTTGAAAGTCGGGATCTTTCATTACTTCTACTAAAGGGCGATCGCTTCTGAGTCCGATGGTAATATCTAGTGGTATCCCTAGTCTTTCACGAGTCTCCAGCAAAGCTAGAACGTTGTCTCGCATTCGCTGATAACTATTATTACGATATACCCGTTGATACATTTCCTCTTGAAAGCCAGCGGTACTAATGAAAATCCCATTGATGCCGCTTCGCACTACTTCTTCTATGCCAAATCTATCTAGTAAAATTCCGTTGGTAATCAGGCGAATATCCCTAATTTTTGGCTCTTTTCTAAATGTATATACTCGGTTTAGGAAGTTGGGATCTAGTAGGGAATCTCCCACAATAGGCGTGAGGAAAATATCACCCCCTCCTAGATCAATATAATCCGCAAGTGCTTTATTAAAGACTTGCTCTGACATAATTGATTTAGCCCTTTCTTGGTACTGATACCCACAAAAAACGCATTTAGCATTACAGATATTTGTGAGTTCAAAGTTTAAGGATGGAGGGCGGGTGTCAAGCTGTGACAGAGTTTTTTCTAAATCATAAAAATGACCGATAAATTCATCAATTTTATAATTGATAATTTTTGATATTTTTCTTAAGTGAATTGGATTAAAGGGATTTATTTTCATAAATTTAGCTGTTATTTAGGTATAAGAATGTCAGTATAAATCTCAACCATTTTCGTAGCGATACGCTCCCAAGTATACTGCTCGGCAATCAATTTACGAGCGCGATCGCCCATTTCTTTAGCTTGTTGAGGGGAATTAAGGAAATCTTGCACAAACTGCGCGATCGCTTCCACATCCAGTTGTGCTACATAACCAAGTTGATACTGTTTTACTACAGAAGCGAGAGCAACGCCAGAGGTTGCGAGAACTGGCTTCCCCGCCGCCATTGCTTCTAAAACCGCAATGCCAAAGTTTTCTGAGTAGGAAGTCAGCGCAAATAAATCCGCGCCTTGCAGCAACAAGTCTTTCATTTCACCAGACACGAAGCCAGCGCGATAAGTGCGATCGCGAATTCCCGCCGAAACTAAAAGGGTATCAATTGTATCCTCGTACTCAGGAGAACCACTCCCCGCTACTACGAAAGTAAAGCGACGATTTGCCACTTTTCCCAATGCAGGAATTAGATAATCCAAACCTTTTTTCGGATGCAAGCGAGATAAAAATAAGATGACTGGTTCATCTTCCGGAACCTTCAGCAGTTGCCGCAATTTATAACCAGCTTCCGGTATTGGAGGAGGTGTAAATAAGCCATTTCGTAAAACAAAACTGGCTGACTTAAAATTTAGTTTAGAAGTTTCTTCTTGCTCTTGTTCAGATGTGAAGTGAACAGCTCGGCTACAGTTTAAATTAGCACGTTGAATTAATGTTATATAAATTTGTTTTTTGAACGTCCTTTGTTGTAAAGCCCATTCACCGAGTTGTCCCTGCGGCCGTATAATATAAGGAATGTTTTTTATTCGTGCGATCGCCATCGCTAACGTAGATACATAAGAAAACATTCCATAGACGTGTATAATATTGTACTCAGCTATATGTCGCCACAGCCAAGTTGTTAGTTGACTGGAAAAAACGAAGCCTCGCACTGAAGCAATGGGTGGCGAAAAGCGAGGAAAAAACCAAACAGGAACTTGCTCGTATTCTATACACTTCTGCAATGGGACATCCAGCAAATCGGAGCCATTGTCGTTAGTCGTAACAATCTCAGCCTTTACACCTTGCTCTTGTAAGGCTTTTGTCATTTCTAAAATTGCCCGACTTGCTCCACCATGCACGGGAGCAATTGAAGGTATAACGTGGAGAACTTTCACTGTGTTTTTTTCTGAGTTATGGAAAGTAAAAAGTAAAAGATAGCGCCTATAATTGTATACCGAATACCATTTGCCAAACTTGTAAATAATGGGAGATCGAGAAATAGAAACTGCGTAGCAATTGGTAAATAGATGACCAAGCCGAAGAAGAACAAATTATTCTTTTTGCCTTCCTCGGGAGAGCCATATATTGCTCCTAGTATAAAACCTATAGACAGAGCAAAAACTGCACAGGCAATTAATCCCCCATAATATCCAAAGTTATAGTACCATTCGGCAGCTTGACTGATGGCAATTCCTATGTGTGCATCTTCACCTGTCCTATCAAAAAATACAGTAGTAAAATGAACTACATTTCTAGTAAGTTCGTTTCTTTCAGGCCAAAGAAAGGAAGGAACTAAATTATAAAAACCAGCCATTACTGTTGCTCCTCCCGCTGGTTCTAGGTGATTCATCGCAATATCTATTGAGCGAGCAGCTGTGCGGAAACCATCTGTTCTTTTAGACAAAGAGGTAATCGACAAAGCCAAATAGTCTCCTATAGAAAAATAGTTGCTTTTAATAGTATCAACCATAGTTTTTCCCACAAAAGATAATGCATCAAAAAGATTTAGTGAACGTAGGTAACGCACATCCATATAGCGAACAATTAATGTTAAAGGTGCAAATACCAGAGCAGTTCCGGTCGTCAGCAAAATGATTTGAAAGAAAGATATTGCTTGGCTTATCCGTAAAACTAATAATAGGTTGAGGGTTACTAAAAGCAGTGATTGCTTGGATGATGATACAAAGGCAACTAAATACTGTTCGCTAAACATTAATACTGCTATGCTAAGACGAGCAAAGGTACGGTAACGAGGTGCGTAAGCTAGGATTAAGCAGTACATTTCGGCGACAAAAGTTATAAGAATCGCTGGATAATTAAGCAATGCCCACCAAGCTGGAATTTTATTAAATACACCTGTCTCAAAAATATAAGCCCCACTAAATACTTGAAAGGAACGAATAGGAATTACTAGTAATAGGTATAGAGAAAACAACCATTTAAAGTAAGAAGAAGAAATATTTAAAGGCCACCCTATCTTCCCCAAACTTTTTTGGCTGATTTTTACTCCTATATCAAACGCAACTAAAGTTACCAGGGTAAATAAAAATAGGTAAGTTGCAGTATATTTAGCTATTTCTGCATTTCTAACAAATATTAGAGTAAATTTTTTGTCTGGTCCATAACTTCCACTAGATGCAAATAAAATCGTAGGCAAGCCATAATAAACAAAAATGATTGCTCTATAAAGTAATTGGGGTTTAAAAATATCTATTGATTGCAGAGGAGAACGCAGAAAAGCCCAACTACAGAGAATACATATTCCCAGCCCATCGGCAAAAATTAACCAGCGATCGCCACTGGGAATAGAGCTAGGAAAGAAAACTATACAGAGCAGAGTTATTGCTACCAATACAAACGGCAATATCAATAGATGATATTTTTTTGCCTGCCGAGAAAGTAGAGGTGAGCGAGAGGATTGAAGTGGCATATAAAATCGCTTGAGTTTAAACTAAATTGCAACTAGCTTTATGGCAAACCAAGCACCAATAGGATTTGGCTGTTTCGTTCAATGCAAAATTATAGACTTCTGGTTGGCTTGAGCATCGCTTATTTACAAACTCTACCCCACACCTGTTGCTTTTCGTTTGAGCTAAAAATTGACCAGGTACCTAAACCGGCAATTGTCAACGATAGCAACAATGCCACTAACCAGCTAACCAAAATTGGTAAATTAAACTGTTCCACCTCATAAGTTGATCCAACACTAGCTAGACTCCACAAGCACAGCATACCAATTTGCTGCTTTAATGGTGCTTCGAGTTGTGACCACAGGGTAGTAACCATCACAATTAGTTGTAGGATACTACCTAAGAGCAAACCAAAAATAAAAGCCATGCCTTTCCACTGCGGTAGCAACCAAAATGTGAGGCTGATGAAGACGATTTTTTGGAGTAATGCTCCTACAGCGATCGCTCTCGTGTGACCGGCACTCAGGCTATAAAGATTAAAGCTTTCTACAACTACAGTCAGTGCTGCCCACCAACTCAAACCGATTACGAGCGGTAAAGCAGCTTCATAGGCACTACCAAACAACAGGTTAATTACGCTTGCACTCGTGACACTCAAGAACGTAACTAGCGACAAAGCAAGTATCCAGCTACTCCGCAAATGAATTGAACGCAACCGTTGAAAATCTTCTCCTTCACTGCTGTAGGCTTCCGAAAGAACGGAGATGGCAACAGGGGCGATCGCTCCCGGCAAAAAGCTCACGATTTGGCTCAGAGACTGTCCGATCCTGATCTGCCCCAGGGTTTCCAATCCCGCTACTCGCCCGACTTCCCCCATCATCGGCAGAAATACTAACCCAATTAAAGCGTTTCCAGCATAGAAGGGAATGCCAAATTGCATAATCTGATAACTTTCTTGCCAGAACCCCTCTAACCTCAGCAAAATATGATGTCGCTGGGTACTGCGGCGAAAGTAGACAAATGCGACTCCGGCTTGCAACAAAGATGCTACGATTAGCCCCAGAAATGCACCCGATAAACCATAGCACCATGCCAACAACGGTGACAACAGCAATCGCCCCAAACTGCCAGTAGATGTTGCTAGCGAATGGGCTTTAAAGTTGTGGAGACTCAACAGCCCAGTCATCGCTACACAACTAATTCCTTCTATAAACAGATTAACGGCAGCATAACTAAACCATGCTGCTGCCTCTGGATTCCCTAGCCAGTATGTTGCCAAAGGTTCGCGTCCTATCCAGACCCCTGTCGTTAAAGCTGCAAAACTCAGTCCAATCAAGGTGCTACCCACCCCAAGCAGACGTCCAGTCGCAACTGGATCGGTGCTGTAGAGGTGGGCTCCATTGCGGTGCATAGCGGCATCAATTCCCAAGCGTCCTAATATATTGCCGCTTTGGACTAGAGAGAACACCAAGCTGTAGATTCCTAGATGTTTAGGCCCCAGCAGTCGAGCTATCGGAACTAGCACCAGCACACCCGATAGGCGCATTACTATGCTGGCAACACTGAGGAGTAAACCTCCTTTGAGGAATTTAGTAACGCTTGACAAGAACCTTACCTATTTTGCAGCCAAGGCAGTAGAGTAAGCAGCAATCATTTTTTCACCGTAGTCATTCCAAGATAAAGAGTTTCGGGCTTGTTTTAAGGCATTATCACCCATATGCGATCGCCCAGCGGGATTTTCATAAAAAAACAAAATTTTCTCCTTGAGCGCTTCTACATCCCGAATCGGTATGCAAAAACCATCTACACCATCTCTAACTATATCCTCACCGCCTGTATTAGTCGTATGAATTACAGGCAAACCACAAGCCATCGCTTGAGCAATCACCATCCCAAATCCATCTTCAATTGAAGCCAAACAAAACACGGAGCATTGAGAGTAAAACCAGTGTAATTGACTTTGAGGATATTTGCCTTTGAGGATAATGCGCTCGTTCTCATACTTAGCTAAAATTGGCTTCATTTCTGGAGCCAACGAACCCACCAGCCACAACTCTGCATCTGGTAACTTCAATTCACAAAAAGCTTTCACCAAATACTGCACGCCTTTACGCAGTATAATCCCACCGCAGTGTATTACTCGAAATATCTTATCTAGCTTTGGCACTGGATAAAACTCTGTCAATGAAGTACCGTAAGGAACATAAATTAGCTTTTTTTCGGATATGCCTCGCTCTACAAATGTGCGCTTGGAAAATAAGCTAGGAACTGCAATCCGATCTGCCTCCGCGTATTCTTGTAACTCACGCTCGTACATCTCGGCATAGGGAAGATTAAAATTTAGTCCCCAGCGTTCATATTCTTCTTGCAGAATTTGCGTTTGGTACTGCCTGTGACTACTACCGTGATCGACTACAGTTAAGGCTCCTAATTCCTTCGCTTTGCGTAAAGAGTAAAGACACAAACTTGACCATCCTACAAATACATCAGAACCAGATGATATATAATCTTGGGCAGCTCTATCAAAGCGATCGCGGAATAAAAATGGCAGATTATTAGTACCCCTTAGCCAGATAGGTACTCGCCGCCAAGCCCGAATTAATACTTCTAGATGCCAGATAGAACGAATTAGCTCATGCTCAATACCATACCTGTTAATTATAAAAGTTGGATAGGTAGAAATTAGCGCCTTTAGACATTGCTTTTGCTGCAATTGCTGCGCCAAGTTAAATGCATGAAAACGCCCAAATACAGAGATAGTGACTTTCATTGCTTAAAGCCACAAAGTAATATTTGAGGAGCAAAAAGCAATGGCGATACTGCTGAACCATAGCTTGCTCGTGTAGGTATAGCAAAAACATTTGAACAGGCTGTTTCTACCTGTCTTAAATTATCAAAAACACTATAGGAATAGTAGACTCCATCTCCTTCTGAATAATTCCATCTTTTTCCTCCATTTGCTACCCACCGAAACAGCCACCAAAGTCCTGTTTTATACAGTATTAACTTGAGTAAGCGAGACAACAAACTACCTTGTCCAAAACGATTGCTATCGCTGATAAAAATCCCTTTACGCGCTACCCGTAACATTTCCGCCACAACACAATCTGGCTCGGCGACGTGGTGTAGCATAGCAAACTCTGTCACGATATCAAATGAGTTATCAGCAAATGGTAGTTTATAGCTGCTACAACAAACTAAATCTTCCGGCGGTATACAATGTTTATCAGTAGCCACTTGCAATAAATCAGCAGAAACATCATTACCCATCACTTTCGCTTGTGGAAAATAAGATTTCAGATAAACAACATTTCTCCCTGTACCACAGCCAGTATCCAAAACGCTAGTTACTTCTAATTCAGAGCAAAACGAGCTAATAAACTTGCAGGCAATAAGATGTTCATCTTCCTCTTGGAAGTGTATTTTCTCATAATCAGAAGCAATATTTTGATAGTATTGCCTTTGTAATTCCTGAGCATCCATAATAATAATCTTTGTATATTACGTCAAAAATAAATGAGCTTTATTCTTTTTATCCAGCTACTTTCTGACACAAAATTTGTAAATCACTGCACAATACCCCTGGCAATAGACGCTTCAATCTCCCTAATTTACCACTTCCTTGCACCTGTAAGACTTGATAATTTCCAAACTCACTTAGTAACCAAGTTAGACGATCCAAGGTGAAGTAGTGAATGTGTCCGCCATCCCATTCTCGCATTTCCCAACATTTGACTGTAGATGTAACTGGCAATTTACCGAGCAGCAGTCCTATGCGATGTTTAATAAAAGCAATATTGGGAACATTAATTACTAAATATCCTTTTGCTTTCGTTACTCTAGCAATTTCCTCGATTACAGTAAAAGGATCGAATACGTGTTCTAGAACCATTAAGATAGTTACAGCATCAAACATTTCATCCGGAAAGGGGAGAGATGCGGAATTGAGATTGTGCTGATAGGTGCTAAATTTCTCTTGCAAAAGTTTCCAGGTTGGATAAGCTACGATATCTATTCCAAAACCTTTGTTAAATAGATTTTGCAAAGTTACTAAATTGCTCAGATTCCCACAACCAACATCAAAGAAACTATCAAAAGGTGCATAAGGTGCCAGCATTTCATAAGCTAGTTGAATCCTGGTTTTGCTCCCCCATGTTCCTGAAAAAGCTATCGGCTCAGGTATCGAAGCATTTTCACCATACTCAATTGCATACTTTTCGTAAAATTTGATCGGCTCCATACAGTTTTGTGTTAATTTTAATGTTTTCCTAAAATAATCAGATGTCCTCTAATTAAAAAGTCATCGGCTGTTAAATGGGGAAACTTGAAAATTAGTTGTTTAAATAGAGGGGTAGAACGCAAGGAATTAGCTTTAACATGAAAGTCAACTATAACTGATTTGATCCGGAAACCTACTTGATTATAAAGGTCAAAATATTCACGGCTCGAAAGTTTACTAAATAAATCTAACTCTATATATCGACCTCCATTTTGCAATTCAAAATCAGCATCTCGCAAATGGGTATAGTAATAATCTTTGTAGGCAACGGGATCGAGTAACAAATGGTTATATCCCTCCTCAATGCGATCGCGTCCCGAAAAGTGGTCTCCATTCCAACAGTACCACAGTGGTCCATAACTGGCATACATAACGCCTTGGCGACGCAGAAGGTTATACAGAGTTTTTAGTACATTTTCTAAGTCTCGGCAATGTTCAAACACCGCATCGCTGCAAATAATGTCAAACTCTCCCATATTTTTGGGATTGAGTTCCGCAATATCTGCTTGATGAAAACTTACTTTAGTTTGCAACCCAGCTTTATTAACATACGCTTGAACTTTTTGCCAGCAGCCCTCAAAATTATATAAATCTATCCCGACAATTTCTTTAGGTTTGAAGCGTAGATAAGAGCCAAAATCCCAAGCAGTTCCACAACCAATCACAAGTAGACGGGAATTTTGAATCTTAAGATATCGATCCACCCAATGACGCTTTGCTAATGTGGACATCCCTTTGGCGGGAAGTACCAAATTAATAGGATAAGGTTGTTGGGCAAATTTTTTTTTATACAGTATTTTATAAAAAGGGCGGCGAATTAGATTGTCAGCAGCATCTCGAATGCGATCACGTACAGAGGTTCCCAGATTCGGATCGAAGCGAAAATCAACTGGTGAAAGATCGGTAGCATCGAGCATAATTCTTAAAATTATTGACTTATTTTCAGCAGTTGAGAAGGTCGCTTGAGCAGAATATCACGTAAGTTATACCCCTTGTCTCTATATATGCTTACAAAGTTTGCCAGATCCAACCATTCTTGATGCGATCGCAACCACTTGTCATACAGTTCATACTTAGCATAATTTCCTAAATCTTTCCATCCTTGATTAAAATGCAGCCATAACCGGATTATCTGGTAACAAAATGGTAGAACTGTGGCTACAACAACTAGCCGCCGAATCTGCTTAAGAATGCAACGAGGTATCAATTCTCCCAACGATTTGTCATAAACAAAGTGTAAGGTACGTAGAGAGGCTCGACCTCGCAATTGACTTTCAATAGTTTCTGCATCTTCTGGCATCACTGTGCTAACTTTATACTCAAAGTCAAAACAGATATTGGCTCCTATTCGCTGTAAATCAAAAACGAACTCAGTATCTTCCCCTGCGAGGATAGCCAGAGGATACCCAGTCGGAAAACCCTGCGTTTTGAAGAAAATTGAACGCCGGACAGAAAAGCCTTCTGTCCAAACTTTTCTTCGATAAACATGGGTTAAATAGAGAGCATAGCGATAACAGGGGTATGGATGCTGAGTGTTGGTAATTGTTAGACCAACTCCGAAGGCATCACAATCTTCGTCCTTGTATTTTTTTTGTAAATATTCACAAAAATTAGGTGGCAAGCTGACATCAGCATTTAAAATTACCACTACATCAGATGTGGAACGCTGTACGCCTACATTACGTGCAGAAGATCGTCCTAAAGCGCGATCGCGATGAATTAATTTTACCCGCTCCCCAAAAGTATCAGCAACTAAGCGATCGGTTCCATCGGATGAGTCATCTACAACGATAACTTCCGCAAACGGAGAACTTTGATTAAAAATGGTTTTGAGCGTATTGACCAAGTCTTGTCCCTCATTATAGGAGGGAATTACTATGCCAATATTTAGCTCTTGCGACATGATTAATTACGTGTCCAAGATGGGCTGAAAACTAATTAAGTTAATAGTTAAGAGTTACTAACTCCCAACTATTAACTCGCTTGTTAGGTACCTGAAGCATTAACTAAAGCTTCTAAAACTGCTCGGATAGTCAGCAATTCGTCTGGACGACCGTTCAAAAACTCGCCACCACTGCCATTTATCAAAGCATTATAAGCGGCAATTGCTGCCCTCAACTCACCTGCATTGACCGTACCATTTGATGTTAGTCCTTGCAAGCTGGCGAGCAGATTTCTCACCAGCGCTGGATTGCTGCCTCCGGAAGCGTTAGATAGAGTGGTTATAAGCTGGCTAGCGTTAGTGGAAACATTTCCACTACCAGCCAATACACTCCCTAAGCTGCTATTTGCTAGCTGAGAATTAATTGAGTCAGCTGCCCGATTAACAGCATCGGAATTTCTAAATGATATTCTGCCAGATGCTCCGCCTCCACTGGGGATGAAAGCGCCGTTAACAATGTCGCTAGTCGTGGGAATTGGCCCAGTAATATCGGAAGCGTTGCCCACTTGAGCATGAGCTTTTGTGTTTGCCAACAAAAGAGAAAAGCCCACAGCCAAACTCAGACCAAGATGTAAAGAAAAACGTTTGAGAACCATACAATTTTTCCCAATTCTATAAATGAAATACCTACTACACATTGGCTAAGGAAAAAGTTTTTTGCCTTTTGCCTTTTGCCTTTTAGAAGGTGATGCCATAACCTACACCCAGAATAAACCTTCCTCCACCACTACCAGCATTACCCGTCACATCGGCAACACCTGGGGTGATGATCAGCGGTATATTCGGGAATGGAGCGATAGAAGCACCCAAATTCAAATCTTGACCACTCCATTCTGCAATAAGAGAGATGGGTTGAGCCACCCGCACGCCGACGCTACCAAACGGATTCACAGAATCTCTGCCAGCCCTGATATCAGCCAGAGAACGGAAGCGACCGCCGCCCAAGCCCACAGAAGCGGTGACAGAAGGGGTAAAGCCGGATGTTGTCCGAGATGCTAGTGGGAAAACTTTACTGACGACACCATAAACGGTGCTGTAGCCGGGGTCGGGATTT
The DNA here is from genome assembly GCF_014695815.1 of Trichocoleus sp. FACHB-6. Lineage (NCBI taxonomy): Bacteria > Bacillati > Cyanobacteriota > Cyanophyceae > Leptolyngbyales > Trichocoleusaceae > Trichocoleus > Trichocoleus sp. FACHB-6. The sequence goes on along the minus strand of NZ_JACJOY010000029.1, from coordinate 33,359 downwards.
CCAAAGGTATCGAAATTTTCAACTCCTACAGCAACTGCTAAGTCCTCGCCAAACAGACGGTGAACTTTGAAGCTAATGCCGCCATCCTCGAAGCTATCATCGCCGAACAGGTCATAAATTGAGACTGTGCCTTCTACACCAACGGCTTTTCTGGCATCACCAAGACCAATACCAGCTGCAATCACCCCGTCATCCTGATTAGTGCCACGGGTTCTTTCTTGGTAGCCTGCGCCGATATATGCCTGTCCCCGGTCAGCGCCGAAACCTGTGGGTGTACCAATACTGGAGTTACCGCCAATTAAGCGCCGTAGTTCTTCTACTATAGATGGTTCGGGAAGTCGATACTGCTGTCTGAGGGCTGCAACTTGTTCGGCGGTAAGTGGGGGTGTTGATGCTACTGGTGGTTCGTAGCCGACAATGTAACGAGTAGCTACGTTGGTTGCGGGTAGCGGCTGCAATTGCCCCGCGTTAACTAACGCCTGGTAGATAAACGCTGCTACGTCCGCACGAGTTGCTACCTGATTAGGATTAAGCAGAGCAACGTTGGGAAAATTGACAACGAGTTGATTTTCTGTGGCAGCTGCGATCGCAATCCGCGCATAGTCAGGTATGCTGGCAGCATCCTGATAAAAGGTGTTTAAAGCTACGTTTTCCGTCGGTTGCAGGTTAAGCCCACTCACCAATGAAACTAAAACTTGGACGCGAGGGATACTTTGATTGGGAAGGAAAACTCGATTAGGATACCCTTCCAAAAATCCAGTCCGGTATGCTTCCTGAATTGCCGTATAAGCCCAGAAATTCGGAGGTACATCCACAAAATCCACTGCTTGGCGAGTGGCAGCTGTTTGGAACGCCTTCCGGATCATGGCGGCGAACTGAGCGCGGGTAACGGGTTCATTCGGGCGGAAGGTGCCATCGGGAAAGCCGACGATAACTTCTCTGGCTGCCAGTTCTTCAATGAAAGCTTGCGCCCAGTTTCCCTGAACATCAGGGAAGCTGCTTACTGCTTGTGCCACTCGCGCTGGCGCTTTAATCACCGGGCGTTGCTGTACGCTTTTTCTCTGTCGCGCCGAATTGGATCTGGTGGCGGTTCCTCCAGCAGGCGGGTTCGTTGGTGGACGCAGAGCATCAGCCCCCATAATGGTTTCCATGAGTGCTTCCCCAGTGGCTCCGCTCCCTCTGCTTTGTGGGTTTGATGCCACTATCCTAGAATTGGCTGCCGGGGAAGCCCAACTGTTTACCGCGTAGATTCCCCCACTGCCCACAAAGAAACTCATTAAGATGGGTACTCTGTACCACAGCTTCCTGTTTATTTGATTTAAACGACCCCTACCCTTTGCTGGTGTCATGACCTTACCACTCCTCTACTTGCCGCAATTTCTATTGTCACCTCAAAGTTACACGACTTTGAGAAAATTACGGTTGTGATTCAACTATATATTGCAACTTTTTTGGGATTCTATCCGTCATAGGCGTGACTTTGTGTAACGAAACTCAATAGTTTTTGAATACATAGTGCTAACGTAAGCGCAAAAAAACAATCTGACACAAGCGGTAATTTTTCTATGACTGGTGCTAGTTTTCGTCGATTTCTGGTTCGACCGATTGCGGGTTTCTCTGTGGTAGCGATCGCTTCCACGAACGCTTCCCTTCCGGTAATGGCTCAACTTCCTAATTTCCAGCCGCCTCCCGCTCCGCGTACACAAAACGTTCCAAATGTCAATCGAGCGCCGACAGAAACAGCTTACACATTGGGAGGGGGCGATCGCATTCGTCTGGATATTTTTGACGTTCCCGAATACAGCGGCGAATATCAGGTTTTAGTCGATGGCACCCTCAACCTGCCAATCGTCGGCAGCGTAGAAGTTGAGGGACTGACAATCAGACAAGCAAGCGATAGAATTTCTAACCTCTATGCCCGCTTTGTCAAACGCCCCGTACTCACCGTGAGTCTGCTCTTGCCCCGTCCCGTCAAACTCAGCGTCGCCGGAGAAGTCACTCGTCCCGGTTCCTACACCGTTCCCCTAACTGAAGGTAGAACATTTCCCACAGTTACTCAGGCACTTCAGCTGGCTGGAGGCATTACCCAAGTAGCAAACGTCCGTTCTGTACAGATCCGCCGCCGGGGCGCCCCTGGAAGCCAGCAACAGTTCAACGTCGATCTTTTTGATTTACTCAGGAACGGCGACCTGAGTCAAGACATCTCTCTGCGAGATGGAGATACAATTTTTATCCCCACAACCACAACTCTCAATAGCGCCGAAAACCGTCTACTAGCTGATGCCACCTTTGCATCCCAGCCAAACGTACCGCTGAAAATTATTGTTGTCGGTGAAGTATTGCGTCCTGGCCCCTATACGGTTACGTCAGGAAACGTCGTTCAGAATCCCGCCGGAGTCACTGGCCCCAGCGCCCTTCCCGGTGGAGCCGGAAATGTTGTAGGCGATCGCCCCACAGTCACGCGGGCAATTCAACTGGCTGGCGGTATTACACCCTCAGCTGACATTCGCCGCGTCGAAATCCGCCGCCCCACCAGAACAGGCGCCGAACAGTTGATCGCCGTAGACCTCTGGCAACTATTACAAGGCGGGGATCTGGCTCAAGATGCAATTTTGCAAGAGGGAGATACTATTGCAATTCCCACAGCCACTAACATAGACCCAGCGGAAGCACCCCAAATAGCAGCAGCTAGTTTTTCTCCTAATCTCATTAGAGTGAATGTGGTTGGGGAAGTCGCCAGACCTGGGTCTGTGGAGGTGCCACCCAACACCCCTTTAAATCAAGCGCTGCTGGCAGCTGGCGGGTTCAACAATCGCGCCCGCAAGAGCCGGGTTGATCTGATTCGCCTCAACCCCAACGGCACCGTCTCTAAACGAACGGTGGATATAAATTTGGCTCAGGGGATCAACGATCAAAGCAATCCCATTCTGCGGAATAACGATGTAGTTGTTGTAAACCGCTCCGGTCTTGCTAGTGTCTCAGATACTCTAGGCACGATTTTAAGTCCGGTTGGGAGTATTTTCACTTTCTTTAACTTTTTCAGGATCTTTCAGTAAAAACGTGAATTTACCCGAATTCACTTTTTTGATGCAATACATTTGATCCCCCAATCCCCCTTAAAAAGGGCAGGGTGGTTTCATACAACCCTTAGAAAATATCGGAAATTGCGAGATTTTGTAGGGGCATGGCAATACCATGCCCCTACCACTAAACAAAATCAACGTTACAGAATTTTCTTTTAATAAATGAAACCACCCTGCAATCCCCCTTTTTAAGCGGGAGCTTGGAGGTTTATGGCACTAACCGAAAACTATTGCCGTGGGGAGTGTCAATTTACGACCTCGACTTCGCCAATAACCGCCTGGGTTCCTGGGGAATTTCCTGCCGCATCGCGTACTGGCAAGGCTTGTTTGTTGCTATCCGAGAACCACCCCACTTCAAGGCGGTAACGCTGGGGTGGCGTACCGGGCGATAGTGTTAGCTTGTGGACATCGCGTAATAATGAGCCTGACGGTGTTTGAGCTTGGGAAAGATAGCCGTCCAGTGGTTTTCCCTCGCGAGTAGCGATTGGGGCAACGCGATCGCGCAAACTAATATTAATCGTCAAATCTGGCGGCAATGGTGTCAGAAATTCCCAATAAAATGTTATTAAAATCTCTTGACTTAAAGAAGATTTTGATGTCTTAAGATCATAACCGCGCAAGCGTACTTGTTCCCCAAAATACAAGTCGAGAGGAAACTGGATGCGTTTTAAATCTTCAGCTAAGGGAACCGCACCAGGATAGATTTTTGCATAGTCAATATCGTGCAGCCGCACGGTATGTAAAGGTTGCTGCGCCCCAAAGTAAGCCAGCATCTTTGGATCTGGCAACTGACGCTGGAATTGGTTGTAGTACAAGACAACGCGATTAGCCTTTGTCCAAGGCTGTTCGGGTTCGACGAATTTGTATATTGAGATAGTTTGACCTTGAAAATATGCCCCAAAAGCCCTCCCAGACCAACTAGCTGCTACGATTTGTTTAGCGTTAGGTGACTGGTTCAACCATTTAGCGGCAAGGTCAAGACCCTCGCCTTGACCAATCATAAATATATCTTTGGCAACCCGCGAACCACCGAATAACGGGTTATAGTAACTCAAGTAATAAGGGCAGTAGGGTACAAGGAAGATTAGTTGTAATAAAAACAGCGCGATCGCACTCGTTACGCCTCGATTAATCTTACCCGCGCCAAACCGCACCCAACGGGCGATTTCTAACCAGCCAACCGCAGCCAAGATAGCTAGCACTGGCAAGAAAAGATTAATGTAACGGTCGATCTTACTATCGCTAGCCGAGAGGATAAGTAAAACAGACAAGGGTACTAATGCAAGTGCAATAACTTCCTGCTTGCAAAACTTTTCGGCGAACCTCTGCACGCTAGTCGTTACCACGGGGTTTTTCCCCGCCAGGCGCTGGTCTAACTCCCCCAAATCCGGTTCCCCCAAGGGGGTTAGGGGGATTAGGTCTGCCTTATCTCTAGTACGTTGCAGCCTGGGTATCACCAATACTGCACCCACAGCCAGTAACCCCACTTGTAGCACTGGGGAGAGACGATAAGCCAGCACTAGCGGATAAAAAATAACTCCCGGCGAATCAGTAATCTGCCCTAAAAAGAAAAGAAGACCTCTAGCGGACTCATTCAACACGCCTTTGTAAATCTGACTCACAACATAGGAGGGTGACACCCACATTGCAGGCCAAATCGCAATAATTGTAACTAAGATGCTGCCTCCCCACCACCGGAGATCCGCAAATCGACGCTTCCAACCTTTTTGAGGAATTCGCCAAACTCCGAACTCACTCAGCACTAGCCAGATAGTAATAGCAGGCAAGAGAAACAGCGCAGTTACTTTTGTAACCGTTGCCAACCCCATGAACGCACCGGACAGGATGAGTAATTTGCGATCGCGCCGGACATCCCCCCGCAGATAAAGCAGAAACAACAGCAACGCCAAAACGCTAAAATCAGCCATTAGCGCATCTGTGGTGAGGTAGCGCTGATAAGCTAAAAAGAACGGTTCTAGTAGCAGTAAACTTAGGGTACACAGTGCTACAGATCGCCCCAAAAGCCTTTTGGTGAGTACATATAGATACACCATACAACCGGAAGCGATCGCTGCCTGTAGCAGGCGAGGCAGCACGTAAAAGGCTATGGGAAACTGGACGGTATCCAAACAAGCATCTAAATTTGCTGGCTGATCTAAACCTGGAAACACCTTGTGCAGCTGACAATTGAACAACATACTGATGCCAATTAGCCACATATTGATTACGCCCGGATGATGACGAAGATATGTGCCAGTTAAGTCTCCCTCCAACAAGTGCTTGATAAAAGTGCTGCCGCGAGTCATCCACAACACTTCGTCCGAATTAATGGGGACAGTAATTGCCACAACACGCAGCGCTAGCGACACCAGAAATATGCCGAGCCAAAGTGGGGTAAATTTCATTTTTGTCAAGTGTATGTAAAAAACTAATGAATAATGACTAGCTCTGTGTTTCCCGGTGCGAAAGAATCTGTGGGACTTGCGGAACAGCTTAATAACCGATATGGTCAAGGAGCTTTATCAGTTTGACATTGTACAAGAGCGTGCAAGAGCGCGATCGCGTATGATTAGGCAGTTTAAAGTAACTATGGCATCCACTGGGGTTTTTGGGATAGATTAATTAGCTTGGACATCCTCGTGTTGGTGATCTATTCCCACTACCAGGAAATAAACCCGCAGAGATTGTTACTCTCCTAACAGCTAGTAAAGACAAAATATGAGCAAAATTCTTGTTACTGGTGCCGCTGGTTTTATTGGCTTTTTTTTGTGCAAACAGTTGCTAGATCAAGGAGAAGAAGTCATTGGTCTCGACAATCTCAATGATTATTATGATGTCACTTTAAAGCAGGCTCGCTTGGCTCAATTGACGGACAAAAATAATTTTCTGTTTTACCAACTGGATTTAGCTGATCGTCAGGGTATGGCACAGTTATTTGCCGATATTAAACCAGATCGAGTGTTGCACATGGCAGCTCAGGCGGGTGTACGTTACTCGCTGACAAATCCCCATGCCTATGTTGATTGTAATCTGGTGGGGTTTATGAATATCTTAGAGGGTTGTCGGTATTCGGGAGTAAAACATTTAGTATATGCCTCTTCTAGCTCTGTGTATGGCTCTAATAAGAAAATGCCTTTTTCGGTGCATGACAATGTAGACCATCCAGTGAGTTTATATGCAGCAACTAAAAAAGCAAATGAATTGATGGCTCACACCTACAGTCATTTGTATAGTTTACCTACCACTGGACTGCGCTTCTTTACGGTCTATGGGCCTTGGGGTCGTCCAGATATGGCGCTGTTTTTGTTTACTAAAGCCATTTTAGAAGGTCGCGCGATTGATGTTTTCAATTATGGTAAGATGCGGCGCGATTTCACCTATATTGATGACATTACGGAAGGAGTTTTGCGGGTATCTGATAATATTCCCTCACCAAATCCTGACTGGTCGGGATACGATCCAGATCCGGGAATAAGTGCCGCCCCTTACAAAATTTACAATATTGGCAACAATAAGCCTGTTGAATTAGGATATTTCATTGAGGTTTTGGAAGATTGTCTTGGTACTAAAGCTGTAAAAAAGTTGTTGCCCATGCAACCGGGTGATGTTCCAGAAACTTATGCCAATATTGATGATTTGCAAAAAGATGTTGGCTTTAAACCCTCAACTTCTATTGAGGTGGGAATCCCCCGTTTTGTTGAGTGGTATCGTTCTTTTTACGGTGCTTAGTCATGAGTTGTTTTCTCGTTTCCAGGCTAAAAGTCTGGGAGCGAAAGCTGGATAGATTGCTGCTTCCTGTTTATTGAAAATGGTGCAAAATGTTCGTAATAACTCACATTTTACGCCTCGTAAAATTAAGTGATATATAGCGGTTTTAAATAGATAATGGTGAGTAGAGGCATTCTATAGAACGTCTCGGAGGAAGAAATTTTGACGATTAATAAAGGAATTTCTATACCTATAGGTTAACAACAAATCAGGCGGACTTCTTACCCATGAGTTGACTCATGTACAAGCATGAAGGTAGTTCAATACCAGAGGCGCGAGGCTGACAGACTGATAGAGTCACGCACCTACAATGCTGGGCAACTAGCAAACAAACTTGAGCGCCACACCAATTATTAGGGTGGGCATTTCCCACCCTAATAACTAATGACTAATTACTGCGGACGTTAAATCGTTTCTGCAAGAGTTTTTTGGCATTTTCTACGTCCGAATTTTCAGAAGTATAGTAGCGGGTGTAGTAATAGTAAGAACCGCTGGTTCCTCTCCTGACACCATTAGCTACCATACCCAACACAGGGGCGCTGGAAATTTTCAACGCATCTATGGCTTGCAGTAGCACGGAACGGTCTGTTTTACCCAGTCTGGCAACCATAATCACGCCATTGGTATGTACAGCCAAAAGTCTGCCATCTGCCAAACCCAGAATAGGCGGCGTGTCATAGATAACCAGGTCAAAAACGGCGTTTAACTGCTCCATTAAATACTGCATTCGCTTAGAGGAAAGCAGCCTGGTGGGATCTGGCGGGATTTGTCCTGCTGTGAGTACGTACAGGTTATCCCAAGAAGGTAATCGCTGAATGGCTTCTCTGGGGGTTAAACCAGTCGCTATGACATTGCTGAGTCCCTGGTTATTTTCTAAACCCAGAACGTGATGAACTTGGGGACGGCGCAAATCTGCATCCACTAGCAGGACTCGCTGACCCATTGCGGCGGCGGCTTGCGCTAGGTGGACGGAAACGGTAGATTTCCCGTCTGCGGGGGAGGCTGAGCTAACTACTAGGGAGTGAATGGGGGTATCAGAACCGAGAAAGCGAACATTAGTATGCAGGGAGCGGAAGGCTTCTAAGAAGGGTGAAGCGTTGTACCAGCTAGCTTTGCGGTTGTTGGCTCGCTCTCTTGCGGTGGTTTCCCTGGCTTGGTTCTGCGCTTTGGTGTGACTACTTTCACCTTGAGTTAAGTTGACTAACTCGACTATTGGCTTGAATAGCTTAAGTTCTTTTTGATGTGGAATAAGTCCGAGAAGTGGCAAGCGGGTGCTTTCTTTGAGTTCTTCAGGGGAGTGGAATACGTTGTCTAGTCGTTCTGCGAGGATGGCGGCTGCTAGTCCTAACATTAAACCAGCGATCGCTCCCATAATTATATTCCGCTTCGGCTTGGGAAAGATTGGTTGTTCTGGCTTCTGGGGTTTGGAGATCAGCTGCCAAGGTAGAGATTTTTGCGCTGCTTCAATCTGGAGGGTTTCTTTGACACCGAGAAAGCGGTTTAAACTCTCAGTGGCTACGTTGAGTTCTCGCTGTAAATCCGTGTATTGACGGGCAATTACAGGCAATAATCTTACTTGTTGATTTAAGATATTTTCGGCTCGCGCGATCGCTTGATAGCGCACCTGTAAAACCTGCATTTGGTTAGCCGCATCAACATATTGCTGAGTTAGTTCTAAGCGAATTGAATTTGGAGAAGCAAGGGAAGGTTCATTAGTAACAGCGGTAGTTCCCAGCACCGCCGCCGCCTCTTTTTGCAATAAAGGCAGCAAATTTTGCCGTTGGTTTTGTAGTGCCTGAATATTGGGGCTTTCTGGCAAAAACCGCGCTGATTCGGTGGCGAGTTTGGTTTCTACTTCCTGTAACTTTTTGAGTAAGTCTTGGTAGCGCGGTGCTTCGGAGAGTGCAGCAGTTGCGATCGCTTGTTGTGGTGGTATGCCTAACTGTTTTTGTAGCGCTGCATACAGCGAACTTGCTTCATTTTGTTTTACACGAGTATCTAATTTCTGTTCCTCTATCTCAGTTACTTGCTGAGCCAGTTGTTTTGCTTGTTCTTCCGGATCGAGGATATTGTAACGTTGGCGAAATGTTTGCAGTTGTCCCTGGAGTTTGTCCACTCTTTCCCGCAAAGCAGGCAATTGACCTTCTACAAACTTAATTCCCTGGTTGAGGTTGCTTTGTCTCTCTTGCAGCGAGTACCTGAGATAAACTTTCGCTAGTTCAAATAAGACATACTTAATTTTGTCCGGATCGGTATCGCGGTAACGGACTTCTAAAATTTTCGTTTTTTCCAGCTGGATAATATTGAGTCGGTTTTCCACAACCATTGACTCATAGCTGATGTCGGGATAGCGTTTTTTTAGAAATTCGACAATCCCCGCCATTCGTTCCGAACTAAGTAAAACTTTAATTTGGGTTTCGTAATCTAAACTAGACTCTTGTAGATCTTGAGCGACACCAGGCACTTGAGTTAATTTACTTAGCTTATTTTCAGCTGTAACTGGTTCTACCAGTAGCTGGAAGCTCCCTTCATACTTGGGTGTCTGGCTGTATGTCCACGCCCCGACACCGGATGTCACTGCGATCGCCACCCCCAAAATCACCAAGGCGCGGCGACGCACCACCATCAACAGTTGACGCACATTCAATTCGTCGCGATCGCCTTGCGGAAACTGGGTTTCCTCGTTTAGCGACAAACGCGATAAATCGGTGTCTTTACGTTGCTTGCCATTCCCGTTAGACGATGACGGTTGAGAATATTGACCCGCTTCCATCTAGACCCCTGCCCTATCAGTATGCTTTTTTGACCCGACCACCAGGTAAATTTCTGGTTCTTGCCTAATTTTGCACTATGAAAGCCCAATATGCTACACGTCAGCAGTCATATTGTTATACGATGTTGCATTCCTACAGATAATCCTCACACCCGCCAGCTACTCTTAATCTGTAGGTTTAGTGATCGCTACTTAACCCAGCCAAGCAGTAAACTGGATGAATTGTTTGGTTTCTACGAACTTCTCTGTTTTGCTAAACTAAGTTTCATCACCACCCTACTGTCTCATCTTTTCCAGCTCGTTTCCTGATAAGCGATAAATTTTTGCTACTATCCTTCCATTATTTGAGAAAGTTTTCACTAGTTCATATTGCTCCCAATAACTCGGTTTTTTTCCTAGTATCTTTTCATTCCTAGTTTGGGGATTTTTGATGTGTATTAGATAGGTATATCCCAACAAGTTATTAGCTACCGCTTCTAATTCTACATTTTTAAATTCTGTAGGTATATAATATCTAGCAATACTTTTCTTCTCATTCGTTAAGTAATATCCCCGCTCATCTAATGTTTTAATATACGCCCCAATCTCTTCCCAATTCCTATAATAGGGAAAGGCGAATGCACTTTGTTTATGCTTTTTCGGAAGTTCTATCATCAAGAAGTTTTTATCTTCCCAAGCATACTCTTTACTATGATCCACAAACATTACATGAGCAAGTAAAAAAAGTAACAAACACGTTACCGCTTTTATCGACAAAAATTTAAAATTTACTTTAGATTTTCTGTAAACTAAAAATTCTAATCTCTCCAATCCATAGGCGATTAAAATACAAAAAGGTAATATATATGTATAAATATGTGTTCCCGGCTGGCTAACTAATACTTCCATAACAACAAAAGGGAACAAAAACCAAACTATAACTGAAAATGTCTTTTTTATCTTAGACAGAGACAAAGCGCCTAATATGGCATATAGGTATATGACAAAGATTGGATTGTAAATCTTGAATGTACTTATTGAATCTTCTGGTCTCGTGCTTATTCTATTCGCCCAATATTCTTTAGTAGATTCGGAGACAGATAGGAAAAAAGGTACATAAAAACTACCTATTATTCCTACCAATATAAGTAGAGTAAAGCTCAAATGTTTAAATTTAACTTCTTTTGACAATATACTTTTATCTTTATACCAGCTATAGAGAACGTAACAAACGAAAGGCGCTATAAAAATCCCATCGAAATGTGCAAGGATAGAAAATCCCCAAAAAGTTATTCCTAAATATAAACCGGAAATTTTCCACTTCTCATTTTCGATATACAGCGATAAAAAATATAAAGCTAAAATTGAAAATAAAATTACCAAAGATTGGTATTGAACTATCCTAGCAAAAGCAACAAACAAACCGTTACTTGCCATAAAAAACGCCGAGTATGAAGCGATCTTTTCTCCAAAATGGAGTTTAACGAGCTTATAAAAAAAATATACAGCGAGTATTCCTGCTACAGCAAAAGGTAGTCTAACCAAAAACTCATTATCATAGGTAGGGTGAAATATTTTAATAATATAGGTAATAAAATATTGAATTGGCCCCTTCTTTTGGGTGAACAAAAATTCAGATATTCCTTGTCCTGCTTCGGGTCGATACAATGCCCTAATCTCGTCGCCTTGATAATCTGAATATCCTAAATTGATTAGCCTTAACCAGAGGGTAACAAAGATTAGACAAATTAAAGGAAAAGCCTTTATAAGCTTTTTCATCTCACCAATACCGCTTAAATTTTTAACTTGATTCATGTAATGATAAGGTGTTTTTTTATTCGTGACAAGCTAATAACGTCGTTCTTCATCCCGCATTAGTCTAAAAACCCTCGAATCGCAACTCTGGGTTCTGGTGGGTTATTGCTGGAGGATTGCTCTTCTCACTCGTGCTGTATGTCCCGTTATTGGGATTTGTCTGCGGCTCAAATTCTTCAACAAGTGCAGTTTACAACCGCAGATTTAAGCAGTCAAGATGCCAAACAACGCCTGAGCGAGTATAGTATCAATCAAGTGTGTCTTTTCCTTAAGTATGCCCAAACTTAAAACAGTCTTTCTTAACGTATTCATAATGTCTCTTTATGTTGGCTTTGTTCTTGCCATCAGACCAGTGAGACAAACCTTTGAATTTGACTATGATGAGGGACTGAACTTAATTAAAGCGCTTTTATACTCGAAAGGCTTTTCTCTTTATACGCAAATTTGGAGCGATCAACCGCCTCTTTTAACGGTTACTTTATCACATTGGTTCAGTTTATTTGGATATTCAGTTTTTGCGGCACGCTTGCTAATTTTGCTTTTTTCGTCATTATTAGTTTGGTCATTTTATCAAATTATCCGCTACTCTTTGGGGCTGGTACCAGCTCTCGTAGCCACGCTGTTATTATTGACTTCCTGGCTATTTGTTAGGCTCAGTATTGCCGTGATGATTGGCATTCCCACTTTGTCTCTGGCGATGTTTTCTATTTATTTCCTGACCCTCTATAAACGCCACCCTCGTAAAATATTTATTATTTTATCAGGAGGCTTGTTTGCTTTATCTTTACAAACAAAACTGTTTACTGTCTTTCTTATCCCTCTGATGCTGCTCTATTTGTGGGATTTTAAAATTATGGATTGTGAGGCAAATAATAATCTAGAGGGTAAGGTTTCTCCCAACCCCTCCCCGACAAAGAGAGGGGTATTCAATTTCTCTCTATCTCCTAGAAGCGAAGGGGGTTCGGGAGTTAAGTCTATCTTGTCTAAATATAACCTCTGGTATTTGCCTTTGCTTTGGCTGGGTACTCTTTTAGGAGTTTACGTTACTATTGGCATTTTGTGTCACTCATTAAATTATGAACAGCTATTTCAAGCTCATTTAGGAGAAGACGTAAAAGCTGGATTTGAAAAATTTAACAATATTGATTATTTGCGCTATTTAATGATTCAAGACTTGGATTATTTATTTTTAGCCTTAATCGGTATCTGGGCGATTTTTTTAAAGAGACAAAGAGAAGGATTTTTTCCTTTGGTTTGGCTGGCAACAGCTATCCTACTTCTTCTGAACCATAAACCAGTTTGGTATCATCACTACACTTTGCTGGCAATTCCGATTACCTGGCTCGCTGCATATGGAGTTGCTTTAATCATTGATTTTTTCCCCGCTGGCTGGAACTCCAATTTCAAGTCACTGAATATAAAAAAGCTAATTTTACCAGGAATTGCAGCAGCAATTCTAATTTTGTCAATGATTGCAATTCCTACTAAGCCTATAGGCAGACCAGCGAGAAATATTGAAGTTATGAATTTGGTGTTAAAATACAAAGACTCTACTCAATGGCTATTCACAGATCGTCCAATATACGCATTTTATGCGGGGTTGCCCGTGCCGCCAGAAATTGCGGTAATATCAGAAAAACGATTTAGTTCAGGAAATTTGACCAACGACGATTTACTGACGATATTACAGAAATATCGTCCAGAGCAGATTGTGTTTGCCAGGTGGACAGAGAAATTCAAAAGTGACGAAAAAATCAGCGCTTATATTAAAGAAAATTACTCAAAAACATATGAAAATGAGAAAGGCACTGTGGAACACTATGTATTAAAAGAATTTTCCAGGTAAGATGGGCGCGATCGCTTGCATCTGGCTTCGCGTTTTGGTAGCCTGCACTACATCATAAAAATTTACCGAATTAACGCTTGTGGCGCTCGTTGCCCACGCTACCAATAAACTGAAACTACCTAAATTAGAAGATTGTTACATTGCGTTCAATCCAAAATCACGCGATGTTTTGGGAAGAACGGGAGGTTGGGGGAAGAACCAGTAATGGTTCAACTCCCTCATCAATCTCCCCAAAAATCGCTTCAAAATCCAAAATCCAAAATCCAAAATTGTTATGGCTGATGCTGAAACATATTTGCAGCGAGCAAGTCTGTTTGATTATGCACTGAGTGTAAGATTTTAATGTCACCTACCAAAGTGCAGGCACATCAGTAGACTGATTAAGATCAGCACTCAAAGTTGTTAGTGCCTAGTGTAAAAAAGAGTAAAACTTGACTCTCACACACGGCAAGCCGATAAAATTCATCTCGATAAGTCTGTCAATCAGCCCTAAAGATACGATCCTTGCCAACTAAGCAAGACTTCTATGACTAACTCCCCAAATCCGGGTAATGAACCAGCTACTACGTCCAATCGACGTGTATGGCTGCTACTGTTAAGCCGTACTGGTATTGCCCTTGGCCTTTTTTTGCTTGTTGGAATTGCCGGCGGCGTTTGGTGGGCGTGGGTTTTTGTCCATCAGCGACTAGCACCGATAGTACAAGAAAATCTCAGTCAGACGCTGAACCGACCCGTACAACTAGGGCAAGTCGAAGGCTTTTCCCCCAACAGTCTGCGGTTCCGTTCCTCCTCAATACCAGCGACACCTACAGACCCGGATCGCGCCTCGGTAGAGGGGGTAAAAGTAGTATTTGACCCATTAGCGTTGCTCTTTAACCGCACCTTAAAGCTAGACATCACCCTTGTCAAGCCAGATGTCTATATTGAACAAGACGAAAAAGGGCGTTGGGTATCAACGCAACTGGAGTCAAAAGACGCCAGTGGGCCGATTACAACCGAGTTGCAAAGCATTCGGGTGCAAAACGCGGACGTATTGCTGTTGCCAAGACTAAAAAAACGCCAGGGAAAGCAGGGGACAAATGCCCAATCTGCAACCCAACAGCGTACACCTCAAAACACACTCCCTGATGTGGGACAGCTGGTTCCCACGGGAAAGAAGGGGGCAGAAGCGATCGCATTTACTCAAGTCAACGGCGGTGCTAATTTTCTTGACCAAAACCAGCGAATTCGCTTTAATGCCAGTGGTCTACCCGTTGTACCAGTTGCACCACAACAGCAGCCCAATACAACTGCCACCCCCGTACTCGGCAACTTGAAAATTTCCGGCGAATACCGCCCCCCAACTGGACAAACAAACCTGCTAGTTCAAGGGCAGAACCTAAGCGCAGTTGATGTAGATCGCTTAGTCAAACTACCCTTATATTTACAAGCCGGGCTTGTTGATGGCAACCTAGAAATCCAACTGCGGGATGAACAGCGACCAACATTTAAAGGAACCGCTGGATTAAAGAACGTAACAGCACAAGTTGGCACCGTCCCCCGACCATTCACCAATGCCAACGGCATCCTGAGATTTAACGGGTATCAGATTGGACTGGAGAATGTAACTACACTTTACGGTCAGGTTCCCGCTGTTGCCAATGGAATTATCGATACCAAAACTGACGGTGGTTACAACATCGCAGCCCAAACAAAACCAGTCACTTTAACCAAAGCCCTAGATACCTTAAAAGTAAACTCCCCAGTACCAGTAAGCGGAGAAGTACGCGCCGACTTACAACTCAAAGGGTCACTGGAAAAGCCAATCCTGTCGGGAACCGCTGTCACCACAAAACCAACCGAACAGTTACCCCTAAAAATAGACAAAGTAAACTTTCAAGGGCTAAGCGGTCAGTTTCAACTAGCGGGTTCAACTCTCTCCATTACAGACATCCGTGCATTGCCAAGTGTTGGCGGTAAGCTGACTGGTAACGGTCGCATCCAGCTGGGTGAAAAAGGCGGACTCGTGTTTGATGTCCTCGCCCAGCAAGTTCCAGGGGATGCCGTTGCCCAAATTTACGGAGTCAAACCAACAAACATCCAAATTGGCACCGTAACTGCCAAGTCACAAGTTTTTGGCACCCCCGGCAACCTGCAAACAGTGGTGCAATTTCAAGCACCACAAGCCACTTACCCAGGAAGCGGAGAAGTCATTGTTACCGAAGACACCACCTTCTTCCGCAACACCACACTTAACGTGGGAGGAGGCATAGTCAAAGCCAAAGGTCAGCTAAACAACGGTCGCTGGCAAGCTTCCGGTATTGCTAATGATGTCCAACTAGCGCGTCTTTCCGAAGTACCGCCGCAATTGCAGTCTGCACAGATAGATGGCACGTTTAATTTATCGGGAAATTTCGGTTCCTCCGCAACCAATACCATTGACGGCACCGCGCAGGGTAGAGTAAATATTGCTGGTGGCACCGTCACAGCATCAAACGTGAAGGTAAACAACGGTCGTTGGCAAGCTTCCGGGCAAGCTTCTGGCGTACAGTTAGCAAAGCTATTTCCCCAACTCCCCCCGCAATTCCAAGGGCAGCTAAATAACGGTTCCTTCAACCTCGCCGGGAATTTAGAAAATGTCAGCGCCGAAACTATACGCGGCACAGCTTCTGGACGTTTAAATGTGGGTGGTGGCACCGTCAACGCCGCCAATGTGCAGCTAAACAACGGTCGCTGGCAAGCATCTGGACAAGCTTCTGGCGTACAGTTAGCAAAGCTATTTCCCCAACTCCCCCCACAATTTCAAGGACAGTTAAATAACGGTTCCTTCAACCTCGCCGGAAATTTAGAAAATGTTAGCGCCGAAACTATACGCGGCACAGCTTCTGGACGGTTGAATTTGGGCGCGGGAAGTGTCACCGCCACCAATGTGCAACTAAATAACGGTCGCTGGCAAGCATCTGGACAAGCAACTGATGTGCAGTTAGCAAGACTATTTCCCCAAATTCCGCCGCAATTTCAAGGACGCCTAAGAAATGGTTCCTTTAATCTGTCAGGAAGTCTGGCAAATGCCAGCCCAGAAACCATCAACGGTACAGCTTCTGGACGTTTGAATTTGGGCGGTGGCACTGTCAACGCCGCCAATGTACAACTAAATAACGGTCGCTGGCAAGCGTCGGGCGAAGCGTCTAATGTGCAGTTGGCAAGACTGTTTCCTCAATTCCAAGGCAAGTTAAATAGCGGTTCCTTCAACTTGTCGGGCAGTCTGGCGGCTTCGGGTGCGGAAAGTATCACCGGCACCGCTTCTGGAAACTTGAATTTGGGCGGTGGCACAGTTAATGCTGCCAATGTGCAACTAAATAACGGTCGCTGGCAAGCGTCGGGCGAAGCATCTAATGTCCAACTGGCAGAGGTGTTTCCTCAACTGCCGTCGCAATTCCAAGGCAGGTTAAATAACGGTTCTTTCAACTTGTCGGGCAGTTTGGCGGCTTCGGGTGCGGAAAGTATCACCGGCACCGCTTCTGGAAGCTTGAATTTGGGCGGTGGCACGGTTAACGCTGCCAATGTGCAACTAAATAACGGTCGCTGGCAAGCTTCTGGACAGGCGGATGGTGTCCAGTTAGCGAGGGTGTTTCCCCAACTGCCGTCGCAATTCCAGGGGCAGCTGAATAATGGTTCCTTCAATTTGTCGGGCAGTCTGGCGGCTTTCACTCCCGCAAGCCTTACGGGGACAGCTTCTGGAAGCCTCAACGTTGGCGGTGGCACCATCACCGCTTCTAATATCCAACTGCAAGACGGTCGCTGGCAGGGGACAATTGCTGCTAATGATGTGGCGCTGGAAGAACTTGCAGAAGCCTTACCAGCTTCGTCACCGATACCGGATGTGCAGGGACGTGTAAGTGGGACTTTAAATGCTTCTGGTTCGCTTCTAGCCTCCAATCCTGCGGCTATACAAGCAACCGGACAGGTGCGCGTGGAGGATTTGGTTGCATATGAGCTGGATTTTGATCCAGTTCTCACCGGGCAAGTTAATTTGGTGCCGGGACAGCGTAGTAGTTTTGAGTTGACAGGCAATCAAAATGACCAAATTTCGTTGGTGCTGTCGCCAAACTATCAACCTTTATCGTTTTTGCTGAAGCGTGACGATGTGGTGGCGCAAGGCGACAGGCGGGGCGATTTGTTTGTGCTGGACGTGGAGAATGTACCCCTGGCGTTGCTGAAGGATTTGGCTCCGGAGAATGTTTTGGCACGGTTGCCAGCTGCGATCGCATCTCAACCCATCGGAGGCAAACTATCGGGAGATATTACCATCAATCTCGAAAACTTTAGCGTAGTCGGGAATGATATAGCGATCGCGCAACCAGTCTTCGGCACCTTTAAAGGCACAGAACTAACCATAGACAGTTTCAGTTATGCCAACGGCAGTGGCACCCTCACCAGAGCCAACTTTACCCAAGGCGAAAGTGAATACTCGCTTGGCGCTAACTTTAACCAAACTCCCAGAGGGCCAGAATTTAAACTTGCCCTCAATGTTGAGCAAGGCAAAATCCAAGATGTACTCCCTTTCCTACAAATCTTTGATTTACAAGACCTCGCCAGGGGAGGACAACCGCCCACCTATGCCAGAGCCGCCGCTGTCAAACCCCAGCCCGTCGGCTTACAAAATGCCACTCTGCAAAACCAACTGCGCCTATTTTCTGAAATAGAAGCCATACTTGCGGCACAGCAGGAGGAAAGAAACTCTTCTGGAATACCAGAACTAGCAGACCTCACAGGCAACTTCTTCACCGCCGAACCAATCATCATCACAGCTTCTCCCCAAGAAGGGATAGAGGCACGCTTTAACTTGGTCGGGACTGACTGGAAGTGGGGTAAAGAAGAGGAACCAAACCGTCTCTACAAGGCAGATCAAATCGTTGCCAAAGGCAGCTTCCAAGACGGGGTTCTCACCCTCCTGCCCCTGCGAGTAGAATCTGACGAAACTCTGGTGGCCTTCAACGGCATAATTGGGGGAGACGAACAAAGTGGTCTGTTGCGCGTCGCGAATCTACCCGTTTCACCTTTGCGGCGTTTTGTCAACGTACCATTTGATATCGAGGGCCAACTGAATGGAACAGCAGCCATAGCAGGCACCATCACCAATCCCCAAGCTAAAGGCGAACTTAGACTAGCGGACGCAAGACTCAACCAAACCGAAGTCGAAACCGCACGGGGTAGTTTCCAATACAGCGATGCCCGCCTTACCTTCAGCAGCACTATTGACACTGGCCAAGCCGCTGCCGGGACGACCTTGACCGAGAATATCAGCAGTCCGCAAGCATCCGTAGTAACCCCGCCCCCTTCTGGTTTCCAGTGCTATCGCCAATCAAGTGACGCTAGTTCCCAATCCCAATCCCCAAGCGCAACCCGAATTAGCGGCAGCATTCCCTTTTACAACTTGCCATTCCCTTCCGTCACCCCAGACAACAACTGCATCAGCCTGGATGTGAACGTAAAAAATGAGGGACTTTCCCTGCTGAACCTGCTTAGCCGTTCTGCCGTTTCTTGGAAAGATGGAACTGGGCAGGTACAACTCAGAGTTGACGGTGCAGTTGACCCTACCACAGGCAGAATCAACCAACGCCAACTTGTGGCAGCCGGAAGCGCGACAGTCAAGAATGCAACTATCGAAGCGCAAGCCTTACCTGAACCACTTACGGATGTCAACGGCACAGTCCGGTTTAACTTTGACCGCCTCAACGTAGTGGAAGAGCTGCGGGGTAATTTTAGCGGCGGTCAAGTGGTAGTCTCCGGTTCCATCCCCCTCTCAGACGCAGCACAAGGAACAAATGGTGAACAAATCACCGTTAACCTCGAAAAACTAGCCTTGAATTTGAAGGGATTATACAATGGCGGTGTCAACGGCAACGTCCAGATTTCCGGATCGGCGTTGAGTCCACAAATTGGCGGTCAAGTGCTGCTTGCTGATGGTCGAGTGCTGTTAGGAGAAACAAGAGGCGGAGGTGGAAACGGGGCGGCTTCTGCACCCAACGGGGGTGCTGCAACTGAAGCCGCCCAACCTCTAAACCCAGGATTCAATAATCTGCTGATAAACCTGGGCGAAGGTGTGGAAATCTCCCGCCCACCGCTTTTGGCCTTTTTGGCAGAGGGTGACTTGAGACTCAATGGGACGCTGGATGACATTGAGCCGAGTGGAACGATTCGACTAAAGCGCGGTCAGGTAAATCTGTTTACCACTCAGTTTAGGTTGGCTTCCGGCTACGAACATACGGCTGTGTTTGTCCCCGGTCAGGGACTCGACCCTAACTTAGATGTTCGTCTGGTGGCATCGGTTCCAGAAGTGACGCGCAGCCGAATTGCTACTATCAGCAACACGGGTATTACTAGCAACGAGATTAGCGATGTTCCGGCTACCAATCTGGGCGCTTTGGGGACTGTTCGCATCCAAGCCAGAGTCACGGGAGCTGCGAGTGAATTGGCAGATAACCTCGATCCTACGAGTAATCAGCCGAGTAATCTGGAATTAACAAGTAATCCGTCCCGCAGCGAAACTGAAATTGTTGCTTTGTTGGGCGGCAGTTTTGTGGATACGCTGGGGGGGGACGCTACTTTGGGACTGGCGAATTTGGCTGGTTCGGCGCTTTTGACACCTTTCCAGAATGTGGTGGGGGATGCTTTGGGATTGAGTGAGTTTCGCTTGTTCCCGACGCAGGTTACTGATGATAAGTCGCGTACTTCTACACTGGGCTTGGCGGCAGAGTTGGGGGTTGATATCACGCCTAAGCTTTCTGGTTCTGTCTCTAAGGTTTTGACGAATAGTCAGGCTCCCCAGTTTAACGTCCGTTACCGGGTGAATGATGAGATTCTGCTGCGGGGTGGTACGGATTTGTCTGACGACCACAGGGCAGTGCTGGAGTATGAGAAACGCTTCTAGAAGTTATTTCTCGTTCGAAACCTCCGGCGGGGAAAGCATTCCGGGAGTATAGAGCCTCCCGGAATACGTCAATTAAGATGAGGCAGAGCCTCTAAATAGGCATTCTCAGGCTGTTGGCTGGGAACGAGAATGTCTTCCTTAATCCTCACAGGGGGGCAACTACTGCTTAGTTCTTACGGTTGTTACCACTGCGATCGCATCCTTCGTAACGATACATTATGAATACGAAGTACATAAAAGTTTATGCCTGGGGAAACATCCATTTCCCTGAAGCAGAAAACAGCTCGGTAGAGGATTACCCGCCATGTTTGAACTCTTCACTACAGAAGCCGTTAGAGTAGTCATGTTAGCCCAGGAAGAAACACGTCGCCTGGGACACAGCCTCGTGGGAACCGAGCAAATCCTTCTTGGTTTGATTGCAGAAGGCACGGGAGTAGCTGCTAAAGTGTTGACTGACGCTGGTGTCACTCTCCCAAAAGCACGCAACGAGGTTGTAAAAATTATTGGTCGGGGATCTCGCTTTGTACCAGCTGAAATTCCCTTCACCCCCAAGGCAAACCGCGTTTTTGAGCAATCTCTGCAAGAATCTAAGTCTCTGGGACACAACTACATTGGCACAGAACACCTGTTGCTAGGACTGATTCAAGAGGGTGAAGGCGTTGCTGCAAAGGTTTTGGCAAATCTGGGAGTAGATCCCTCGAACCTCCGCACCGCCGTAATTCAGATGCTGGGAGAAGTGGCAGCTGTTCCCGCTGGCGCACGACAAGAGCGTTCGTCTTCCAAGCGTTCCAACCAGACAGCTACATTAGACGAGTTTGGCACTAATCTTACCAAATTAGCAGCAGAAGGTAAACTCGATCCAGTCGTTGGTCGGGAAAAGGAAATTCAACGTGCTATCCAGATTTTAGGTCGCCGCACCAAGAATAATCCAGTATTGATCGGCGAGCCGGGAGTTGGTAAAACTGCGATCGCTGAAGGTTTAGCGCAGCGTATCGTTAATAAAGATATTCCCGATACCCTGGAAGATAAGCAAGTCATTAGCCTAGATATGGGGACGCTTGTCGCTGGAACCAAATTCCGGGGCGAATTTGAAGAACGTCTCAAGAAAATCATTGAGGAAATTCGCGCCTCCGGAAATATTATCTTGGTAGTTGACGAAGTTCACACCTTGATTGGTACTGGTTCGGCTGAAGGTGGCATGGATGCTGCTAATATCATGAAACCTGCTTTGGCGCGTGGTCAGTTGCAGTGCATGGGGATGACGACTCTGGATGAGTACCGCCAGCATATCGAACGGGATGCAGCTTTGGAGCGTCGCTTCCAACCGATTATGGTAGGTGCGCCCAGCGTGAGTGAAACTATCGAGATTTTAATTGGTCTGCGCGATCGCTACGAGCAGCACCACAAAGTTAAAATCTCTAATGAGGCTCTAGTTGCAGCCGCTCAGCTTAGCGATCGCTACATCTCAGACCGTTACTTACCAGATAAGGCAATTGACCTGGTTGATGAGGCTGGTTCTCGCGTCCGTCTGCGAAATACTAAGCCTTCTGCAAATGGGGAACTCAAGCGCGAACTGCGTCAAGTTACCACAGCCAAAGAGGAAGCAGTCAAGGCGCAAGATTTTGACAAAGCGGGAGTATTGCGCGATCGCGAGTTGGAACTTGAGGCACAATTGAAAGCAACCAAAGACAACAAAAAGTCTGAGGTTATCGCCGCAAACGCCCCTGTTGTTGACGAGGAAGATATCGCTCAAATCGTTGCTTCATGGACTGGCGTACCTGTCAACAAACTCACTGAATCCGAGTCTGAGTTGCTGCTGCACTTGGAAGACACTCTGCACCAGCGTCTCATCGGTCAAGAGGAAGCAGTTACAGCCGCCTCGAAAGCCATTCGCCGCGCACGAGTTGGTCTAAAAGACCCGAATCGTCCCATCGCCAGCTTTATTTTCTCAGGGCCTACCGGAGTTGGTAAGACGGAATTAGCGAAAGCTTTAGCAGCTTACTTCTTCGGTTCTGAAGAAGCCATGATTCGACTTGATATGTCAGAATTCATGGAAAGCCACACCGTTTCTAAGCTGATTGGTTCGCCTCCCGGCTACGTGGGATACGACGAAGGCGGTCAGTTAACCGAAGCTGTGCGTCGCAAGCCTTACACGGTGGTACTATTCGACGAAATCGAAAAAGCTCACCCTGATGTCTTCAATATGTTGCTGCAACTCTTGGATGATGGTCGCTTGACTGATTCCCAAGGACGTACAGTAGACTTCAAAAACACTTTGATCATCATGACCTCGAACATCGGTTCTAGAATCATTGAGAAAGGTGGCGGCGGTCTAGGCTTCGAGTTCTCTGACAACCAAGCCGAGTCTAACTATAATCGGGTTCGCGCTTTAGTGAATGAAGACCTCAAGCAACACTTCCGTCCGGAGTTCCTGAACCGTCTCGACGAGATCATTGTCTTCCGTCAGTTGAGTAAGGAAGAGGTGAAGCAGATTGCAGACATTATGATTCGCGAAATTTCCAGTCGCTTGACCGAACAAGGAATTACTCTGGAAGTAAGCGATCGCTTCAAAGAGCGCGTAGTTGCAGAAGGCTATAGTCCTGCTTATGGTGCGAGAAGTCTCCGCCGTGCCATCATGCGCCTCTTAGAAGACAACTTAGCTGAAGCGATGCTATCTGGTCAAATCAAAGATGGAGACACCGCCATCCTTGATGTTGACGATGACAATCAGATTCAGGTAGTCAAATCTGAACAGCGAGAGTTACTTCCTGTCGCCTAAGGACATGAGTTCCGTAATTCATTAGCTAAGATTTAGCACTTTTATCCCCTGGCATTTCTGCCAGGGGATTTTTTTGCAACCACTCGTTTCTGCTCAAAAAAAGCTACTGGCAAAATATACCAATCAGAGCTAAAAATATAAAATCCACAGAGGCTGGGAGTCACACGAAAAGCGGGAGTTCCCCCACCCTTGCGACGTGGGATTTAAGGAAACAAATCCAACTCTTATAAATATTTGTTGGGTTGAACGATGGTATGGGTTACTGATGAGCGATACTTTCGGTGGGCTTCGCCAACGCATTCCCATGTATGCACAGATGTGAATCCATGCCAAAATTCTATCTAGGATTGCAGGCGATCGCGTTCTGGGAAATTTAAGTAAAAAGGAATTTATATGGTTTCTGACTCAATTTTCTATACCTACATGGATAGCCCTCTAGGACGTATCTTAATCGCGCAAAACTCAGTTGGGCTAGTGGCGATAGACTTTCAAGAAGGGCTGGCTGCAAAGTCTCCAGAAGCGGCTTGGCATTTCCAAAAGAAGCTAGACGGTGACGCCGTTGAGCAGCTACGAGCATATTTCAATGGTGAATTGTATCAATTCACGCTACCACTTGCCCCCAAAGGTACACTATTCCAACAGCAGGTTTGGACAGCACTCCAGTCAATTCCTTATGGTCAAACGATATCTTATGGAGAGCTGGCGAGAAAAATAGGATTGCCAACAGCAGCGCGTGCTGTGGGAGCCGCCAACGGTAAAAATCCTCTGTGTATTATTGTGCCTTGCCACCGTATTATTGGCAGCAACGGTACACTTACAGGTTTTAGAGGTGGAGTTCGTCTTAAAGAAGGTTTACTAGAACTTGAACGTAGACATAGCGCAAAATCTAATCGGCAATTGACAATGGTTTTGGGCAACAATTGAATCCAATCAAGTATTTCCTTCACCTGTAGTTTGCTCCAATACAATTAAATAATTCAATTGGCTCAGTCGGTTCCAGCGATATGATGAAAAAGCTTTCCTGACCTAGCGGAGTGGTTTACATGGTATCAACAGAATTACTTTCTACTTTACGGGGGCTTAACCGTGCAGATAAGTTATATGTTATGCAGGTTTTGATCTCCGATCTAGCTCAACAAGAAACAGACCTTATTAAACCCGATCTATCCTACCCCGTGTGGTCGCCCTATGATGCGTTTGAAGCAGCAGATACCATGCTAAAAGTCTTACAAGCGGCCAAAACTGAAGACGATGAGTAACGCCCAACGGTATCCGTTTATCTCTGCTGATACTGCATTAGGCGAGGCAGGTTTTCGTCCGTATCTTTCTATCACCTTAGTCAATCAGAAAAGTTCTGTCCCCACATCCGGTTTATTAGATACCGGAGCAACGGTAAACGTGCTACCTTACCCGGTGGGGGTTGAGCTTGGGTATGAGTGGGGGCAGCAAACGACAGCTTTGAGTTTAACAGGTAATTTGGCTCAGTATGAGGCGCGTGTAGTGGTTGTGCAAGCAGTAGTTGGGCGATTTGAACCTGTGCAACTCGTATTCGCATGGACACAGGCTGTAAGTGTGCCATTAATATTAGGGCAAGTGAACTTCTTCATGGAGTTTGATGTCTGTTTCTACCGTTCGCAGCTACAGTTTGAAGTCAGTCCCAAAGCGGGAGTTTCCGACGTTTAGCCGCTTGTTGATGCGGATCGAGAAAGTGTTTTAGTGCTAACCTAACGGGCGATACTAAAGCGAGCGCAATCTTGAATATTCCGCAGACAACGCTAGTTTAAGAATAGCGTGTTGAGTATTTGCGCTCGCTTACGCTAGTTAATAACTCCTAGAACTCGACAA
The DNA here is from genome assembly GCF_014695815.1 of Trichocoleus sp. FACHB-6. Classification (NCBI taxonomy): domain Bacteria; kingdom Bacillati; phylum Cyanobacteriota; class Cyanophyceae; order Leptolyngbyales; family Trichocoleusaceae; genus Trichocoleus; species Trichocoleus sp. FACHB-6. The sequence goes on along the minus strand of NZ_JACJOY010000029.1, from coordinate 8,558 downwards.
ATTGAAATCTATCGCCCCAGTCAGAGTTTAGATTCAACTACTTAATCAAACAAGCCATCTACCTTTTGACGAAAGGCAATCAAGGCATGATTGCTCGATAACTCCTTCAGGTCTTCTAGCAATTGGTCTGATATCTCTTTTGTGACAACGGTTTTGACTTCAATGTTGGTGTTATAGCCAGCGATATCTCCCATGCGTCTACCGTGACTACCAGCGCCCTTGGCTGGAATAATGGTGTAGCCAGAAGCACCTATTGTGCTGAGCAGCTTAACTAGGCGATCTTGCAATACCGATTCGCAGATGATCGTGACGAGATAGCCCTGGCTGTGAGAAGTGGTCATAAAAATTTTAGGAACAGTTGTGTCCCTATTATTCCACGCAGCAGTTACAGGCTAGGGGAAAGCATCTGAAAATCTGCTTAAAGACTGAGATCCCACTACGATTGAAAAGGTTAGAGGCTGTTTGAGAAGCTAGTTTTCCAGTAAAAAGGCTTTCACAGGCATAAGAGGCGAACTGACAAGTCAGCGCTACGCGATTGCACATGGATAGCGGTTCTCGGTTGGGTGGAATATATCGCGGTTCTTTTGTTTTCGCCACCAAGGTTAGGGACATGGCAATGTGTCCCTACAGATGTATCCTATCCAACTCTTGAATTGCTATATACAACAATCGTGCGAGACAAGTTTAGATGAGTTACGCTAATTTCAAGTCCCTCTAGATAGTATTTAGCACAAGATAAATTCTGAGGGATAGAACGCATTCCAGGCTGACGGATGAGTGGCGCTGCATTCAAGAGGAAGCTGTATGGACGCAGATATTAAACTAGAAGACGCAACCAGCAATACTCCAGAAATGGGTGGCGGTTTGCCCGTCGTGCAATATTGGGCAGAGCATACCCTATCGCCGGAAGGGCCAAAACTGTGGCAAACGTTGTTGCATAAAAGTGCTTGTTTGTCCTGTGCTTGGGGAACGGGGGGACAAAAAGGGGGCTTCGCAAACGAGCTGGGGGAAACGATGCAACGCTGCGCGAAAAGCGTAGAGGCAATTTCCGCCGAGTTGCAACCAGCCGTATCGACGCATTTTTTCGAGCGCCACAGTATCGCCGAACTCCAGCAGTTGACTTCTTTAGAAGCGGATCGCCTCGGTCGTCTCAGTTTTCCCGTGATTCTGCGCGAGGGGAAATCTCATTACGAGCGGATTTCTTGGGATGAGATTTACGAGATTAGCGAAGCTGGTTTTCGCAAGTCGCCGGAACGAGTCGCCTCTTATAGTTCCGGGAGATCGTCGAATGAAGCGGCTTATCTGCTGCAACTGATGATGCGATCGCTGGGGTCGAATCACTTGGCAGATTGCTCGGATTTGTGCCACGTCCCCTCGACTGTGGGACTGAAGCAGATGTTCGGTTCTGGTACCTCAATGGTCAGTCTGGATAGCCTGAAAAAGGCAGACTGCGTGGTGCTGATCGGGTCGAATGCACCTGCTAACCATCCGCGCTTGATGAACGAATTGATTGAGTTGCGCGATCGCGGTGGCAAAATTATTGTCGTTAATCCAGTCGTGGAAGTGGGGTTGGTCAAGTTTGCATCCCCAGCATTTCCCCTCAAGTCGCTATTTACCGGATCGGAGATTTCCTCACTTTATCTGCAACCGATTCCCGGTAGCGATGTGGCGCTATTTATCGGCATTCAAAAAGCGCTAATTGAACGCAACTTAATTCAAACAGATTATCTTTGCGCCCACGCTGAGGGTTGGGAAGCGGTTGTCGATTATGCTGGCTCTATTTCTTGGGAAGCGATCGCGCAAACTTGCGGTGTTTCCCAACAGGAACTCGAAGTCGCCGCAGAAATAATAGCTGCTTCCAAGGGTGTTGTATTCGCCTGGGCGATGGGTGCAACGCAGCAAGAAAACGGCGTGGATAACATCTATGCGATCGCTAACACTGCTCTGCTGACGGGGAATGCGGGCAAAGAAGGCGGCGGTACGATGCCGATCCGGGGACACTCCAACGTCCAAGGTTTTGGCTCGATGGGAGTGACAGTCCAACTTAAAAAAGAGAGTCAAGAAGCACTAGAGAAATTGCTGGGGCGATCGCTCAACCGCAACCCTGGATATCGCGCCCGTGACTTAATTGATGCGGCTGATGCGGGCAATGTAGATACGTTGATTTGCCTGGGTGGAAATCTGTATGCAGCGAACCCTGACTTAAATCAAGCAAAACGAGCTTTAGGCAAGATTGACACCATTATCTATCTCGCCACCAAACCAAATTTAGGACACTTTCACGGTTTAGCCCAGAAAAATACTATCATCATTCCCGTATTTAATCGCTTTGAAAATCCGCACCAAACTACTACGGAATCGGGCAACAACTTTGTGCGGCTGAATGATGTTGGGAACACTCATCTCAAGGATGCAGATTTGATTTCCGAGGTGGAATTCCTCACCCAATTAGCGCATCGCATTCTTGGCAGCGATCCGGTTGATTGGCGCAAACTGCAAGACACCAAATATGTCCGCCAACTAATTGCCAAAACGATTCCTGGTTTTGAGCAGATGGCGACGATTGATGAAACCAAGGAAGAATTTACCATCGCCGGACGCATTTTCAAAGAACCCAAATTTGCTACACCGTCCAGTAAAGCGAATATGTTTGTCACGCCATTACCCAAATTGCATTTACCGGAAGCAAAAGAGTTTGGAGTGCCTGAATCTACCCCTAGCATTGTATTAGCATTGATGACAGGACGCAGTTACTCGCAACACAACACGGTAGTTTATAAACCAGGCGACAAATATCGCGGAATGCCGCACCGCAACTGTATTTTGATGAACCCCTTGGATGCAAAACAAGCAGGATGGCAAGAGCATCAACAAGTGACAGTGCAGGGTGATGCAGGCAAGTTAGAGAATGTTGAAATTATCTTTGGTGGTGTGCGTCAAGGAGCCGCAATGATGTTTTATCCCGAAGTTAATGTAATCTTTAAAGCGCGTATAGATAAACAGTCGGGAATACCTGCGTTTAAGCGAGTTCCGGTTGTAGTTTACGCCTGATAGGGGGAGAGCGATCGCCAATCTGAATCAGCACATTATCAATGGCTGACTGCTCAGTGAGATCGCTGCTCAAGCCTTAACCGTTCATCAAGTTTCCTTAAATACCTGATGCTAAGATATTCCTATGCGGTTTGAGTGGGATGAAAACAAAGCGGCAAGCAATCTCTCAAAGCACGGAGTTTCCTTTGAAGAAGCCAAAACTGTTTTCGACGATCCACTGTATGTTGACTTCTACGATCCAGACCCCTCTGATGAAGAACAGCGTTACCTTATTGTGGGAGAGCCCAATCGAGGACGCTTATTAATTGTGTCTTATACGGAAAGAGGAGACTCGATTCGTCTCATTAGTACAAGAGTTGTTACACGCTCCGAGCGAGAAGTCTATGAAGAAGGTTGAGCTTAAAATGGAAGATGAGATGCGATCGGAATATGACTTAAAAAGTCTACGAGTCAGAAAATTAGGTTCTGAAAGAAAGAGTTTTGGCGAGACAATCGTTCGTTTAGAACCTGATGTTGCAGAGATGTTTCCTAATGCTGATGCAGTGAATGAAGCTCTACGGTTTCTGATGAGAGTTATCCAGGAAAACCACCCTTCTGCTGCTATAAGAGAGCCTAAATCTGCGTTGGAGCAGACAGACAAAAGCCCTTAACCCGAATTAGTGCGATCACTAATGCGAATCACCATATCATCAACGGCTACCTCATCTAGTAACGGGAAAATGTAGACGGCTTCCAGCTTAGTTGTGAAAGGATTTTTAAAGTTTTGGTTTATTTCCACCGTGAGAGGTTTTCCGCAACTTTGGCTTGCACCTCAAATATTGACGCATTACATATACAACTTGTATACTACACGTACTACAAAATTTATGGATTTGTGATAAACTATGAAACTCGAACGTAAGGCTTACAGAGACGGCAACCTATATCCTGAAGTATTCAATTATTTACGTTCTCTTCCTGACAACGTTCTTTTTCATAGTAAGTATGGAGAACGTCATCCACTTTCAATTTACAATCTATCTGTACAACGCATAATACAAGCTTTTAAGGCAGTGTTAGATGAAATAGATCAAATTTGTACAACTTTATTTGATGCTAATGGGCATCTAAGTTACAGATTGGATAAGTTAACTAATCTTCAAAAGGAACTATTACATTCTTTACAATCTCATATTGACGACTGCTACCGCATTCTCAAAACTCTCCATCCACCTGATCCCAAGATTAAAGAGACTTTTGTTGAACGTTGGCTAGAAAAAGCTAAACATCCTACGTACAAGCATTTTCAAGATGCAGTTAAAGACTACAGAAATTCATTTGCGCTTATTGTCAATAAGATCAAGCATAACGGGGGTCAGCTTCGTGCCATCATGATGTACTCAAGGGGTCGAGGTGTTGTAGCACAGCATTCAAAAAATGGTATCAAGCTTTTTCCACGCGATGCTCGTATAGTGGGTTATTTTCTTGAAGGGATGCAGCCAGATGGCTGCATAGGCCCTGACTGTGATATCCACCCAGATGGCAAGACAGCTATCTCTCTAAATCGTGACTTACGTTTTCATTTTGCAAACTTCTACCGTGTTGGACATCACTTGAAGACTGCGATCGTTAAAGCTGTTCGTAGTACTCATGGAGTAGATCTGCCTTATCCTGGAATAACTGAACCCGTTTCTTATGGATATGACATAGAGCAGATTGCAGAACGGATAAGTCGATTGCCGCCTTTATTTTTTGAAAATGAGTTTTCTAAGGCAACTCCAAACGTTACTTATTACCGTAGCAACCGGGGTGCAGAGGTAATTCTAGAGTTTCCAGGGTATCGCCAGATGACTTGGTATGGAGATGTAACGGTCTATGCAGAAATTCAACTTGATAGCGTCTCTCCTCAATATCGAGTTCCTTACATGAACAAATGATGGAACGAACAACTTGTAGAGACAAAGCAGGCTAACAAGGTAATTAACCTGCTTAAGCGATTACTTGTCCTATTTCTTGAGGTGTTGCACCTGTTGCCAGCATTGCAACTATCAAGAGTTTAACAGAAACCGTTAGTTTGAAGCCGAATAGGGTGACCGCAACTTTGAATATCTTGCAGGTTGGCTAGCTTAAGAATGTCCTGTTGCGCCTGGGCGATCACAACTTTGACCCTCTCGCTGCTTGAGTGCGATCGCGATGTCTGTAGGATGATTATTCCGTCAATTCAAGCCAGTCAAGTACATCTTTTACGGTATGGTGATACTCGCTATCATGTCAATAACAGCGTATGCCTACCGCAGAACAGGCTCTTGCCTGTGTCAGAGTATGCCAGATGCTCTCAAATGGATATCAGCCTATCCATGTATTTCGGTATAACCAGAACACCAAGACAGTGTTTATCATTGCTGGTGTGACTGAGAGTTTAGAAGTTCTAATTTTTTCCGACGGTCAATGGAGCTTTAATGATGACGAAGCCTGACTTTAGCAGAATGACCCGTCAAGAACTAAGAGCTTATGTTTTGGCTCACAGAGAAGATGATGAAGCAATTGAGGCTCTGATTAAACGCGGGAATCCTAATAGCCCAAAATATCCATTTCCTCAGACTGACGAGAATTTGAGGGAAATGGAAGAAATTCTCAAAAGAAAATTGGGTAGCAGTTGAGAAGCAGTCTAACATTCAAATTGAATATTTTGATTTTATTGAGTCCTTGACCAAGAAAAAAGGACGCAGAAATCAGTTAGATATCAGTAAGTCAGAAGCAGAAATGAGCGATCGCAACTTTGAATATGTCGCAGACTAGCTATCTGACGAACTAATCCGAAGTTAAAACAAATTTCATTAACAATGGTTTGCTAGAATGACCTACACAGGCGCGGGTATTAGAAAAAACAAGTTATATGTCTATAGTTATCTCTCTTAGTCCAGAAGTCGAAGCGCAACTTCGTGAAAAAGCTGCACAACAAGGGCAAGATATTAGCGTTGTTGCTGCCCAATTGCTAGCTCGGATTTTGGAATGGGAGTTGCAAGACTCACAAGAAGCTGTTGCAGGTATTCAGCGTGGCTTAGATGCTTTTGAGGCAGGGCGTTCCCGTTCATTTCAGGAGTTTGCTGAGGAACAACGTCGCAAGTACAACCTGCCAGTTGACTCATGAGTTATCGGATTGAGATTTCAAGCGTAGCAGAGGCAGAGGCAGACAGCGCATTCCTGCTACTATCGCAAATTACATCACCTGAAAAAGCAAGACAGTGGTATGAAGGATTTCTGAGGGCAATTGAATCTTTATCGCAAATGCCCAAGCGTTGCCCTTTAGCAAGAGAAAACAAGTATTTCAGCCAAGAGATTCGTCAACTCCTCTACGGTCGAGGTCGTAATTCATACCGTATTCTTTTCACTCTTGTTGAGAGTGATGAAATGGCTACAGTTCGCATTCTCCACATCCGACACGCTGCACAACAAACTCTCGGTGAAAGTCAGGAATCTGATGAAACCTAAGTTAGAGCAGACGCTATGCGATCGCAATTTACGCCTCGTTATTCTATCTATCGCAATTCTCAGTTGCATAGATGACACTCTCCGCGACACGGCAATGCCATGTCCTTAGGAACATTTATATTGCACGCTCATTGAGAACCGCTATAGATAGCAATCAGCCAGAAGCAGAAATGAGCGATCGCATTTCCATCTTTTTGCCCAATAGACAGCTTAACGTGGGGTTTTCACTCGTCTGACCGCCCATTTGTATGGGTCAAACAGCTAGTTCGCCAGTTCTCCCCCTACTAGCTGAGGCGATGGCAGTTAGTCAGCTAGTATTATTGTCACTGTCGAACAAAAGGATTGGAGATTTACAGATAATGCCAGCGATCGCTGTTTACGGCATTCCTCTCAGCACTTACGTTCGTACTGTCCGGTTGTTGCTTGAGGAAGCAGGTGCAGACTATGACCTCAAAGAAGTCGGTATTTTCAACGGTGAAAACACCTCAGCCGAGTACCTAGCCAAAAATCCGTTTGGTAAAGTCCCGACTCTCGAAGTGGATGGGGAAGTGCTTTATGAGACGGCTGCCATTACCGACTATCTCGATAGTGTCGTAGCAAATAGCAAATTCAGCCCGTCTAATCCGCTGTCTAAGGCTAGAATGCGCCAGATTATGGCAATTATTGATAGCTATTTCTATCCATCTGCAATCAGGACAATCGTCATCCAGCGTCTAATTGTGCCAAGTCAGGGCGGCAAAACAGATGAGGACGCGGTGAAAAATGCGATCGCGCCTGCAAAAACAGCAGCAGAGGCGATTGAGTCGCTGGCTGTTGGTAGCCCATACCTGCTAGGCAATGAATTGAGCATTGCCGATTTCTACCTAATTCCCATCTTCATCTATCTCTCAAAAACACCAGAGTTTGAGGCAATTACCGCTCAAACTCCTAAACTGAAGACTTGGTGGGATGAGGTGAATAAGCTCAAGAGTGTGAACAAAGTGTGCGCGTAACTTCGCTCTCCTTGCGCCCGTTCGCGTATGGCTTCGTTTGGAGCATCAACAGAAAAACTGGCGATCGCAGATCGGGCGCGCCACCATCGCTGAAGGTTAGTGAAAATGCCGAAATTCGTTGACTAATGTTGTGTAAACAACAGATTCTTCCGAAATAAAATGCTTAAGCAGAAACAGTGAAACTTCGTCCAAACTATATTTAATCGCAGCTAATAGCAGTACAATTCCAATAATTTGTAAAATGCTAAGTTGCTTAGGTTTGCATGGCTTATTGGCAGAATCCATAAATATTCCCTCCAACTTTTTAGGAGAACTGCTGAGAAATTAATTCCAAATACAGGATGCGAATTTATGCGGATCGCGGATAAAGAATACGGGCGTGTTGTTGCCCACCAGATCCCAGTTGCCTTCTTCGGTATAAAACTTAACGGCAAAGCCACGTACATCGCGCTCACCATCAGCGGCACCTCTTTCTCCAGCAACCGTAGAGAAACGCAAAAACACTTCTGTTTGCTTGCCGACTTCCGAGAGAAACTTGGCTTTGGTGTATTCAGGAATCGCACGAGTGACCGTGAAGGAGAGTAAAGCTTTGGTTAAATTTGCTTCGCGCAGGTCGGTGTCAATCAGGCGAGTAGCGGCACCAGAGAAGTCTGTCCCTTGGAGGTTTGCCCGTCGTAGATTCGCTTCCGATAAATTTGCCTCTCGGAAAACTTGGCGGGAGAAATTAGCACCGGCTAGGTTTTTACCGCTCCATTGCACAGCCCTCAATTCAAGAATCTTCTCATACCTACGGAGACGATGCCAGTGGGAGAAATTGAGTAAAGCAAAGATAGCGATCGCACTTCCTCCCAATCCTCCCAAGATCCACCAAAAACTTTTTTTGTGCCACATCCTGAATTACCGAAAGTAAGAATTTTGCAAGCCTATCCTAAGAGGATGTTTGAAAAGTGGTGAGGGGTTAAATATTATGCCAACCGCCTGACCATGATACGGATCATTGCCAGATAAATAAAAGTCTCCGATGTTTCTGGCAATAACTCATAA
>NZ_JACJOY010000028.1:0-27954 GCF_014695815.1 Trichocoleus sp. FACHB-6 | reverse complement strand
CAAGGATTTCCCATTCTTCATCGGTGAGGTCACTGGAATACGGCATCGGAGCAGGGTGAGACGGCTTTGAGTACCTTAATTTAGGCTCCGTAAGATGTCAAATGGGTTCTATATGTCTATTTACATGAGAGCTAAATTTACATTGAAAACATATTGTCCAGAAGTTGTAGATAAAATGCTACAAAACGGCGAGGCGTCATTTAAATTATCCTATAATTTTGTATGCGAGTTAATGAAATATATTTTTGAAGGATCGCTTGAAAATTCATTAACAGCTTTGACAACTTTTGATAGCAAATTTAACGAGTATTTAAATAATATAGACAGTAAAAGCAACTTTAAAAGCCACTTTGAAAAGTTTGAGGAGTATTTAAGAACCGCCAGAGCTAGTGATGAAACTGGTCCAGAATATTTCTACGAAACTCCCTATGAAAAATTTTTGTTAAGAAATTTTTTAGAAGCAAACTGTAAAGACATACTAAATGCAATCAGTGTTCTATACTCAATTTTTAAAATACAAAATAAAATTTATGCATTTATCTCTGTTCAAGATGCTAAGTATTTACCAGATCAATATGAAATAGAAACAGCATTACGCAAAAAAAACAAAGCCAGTATTCTGGGACTAGAAGGTATTTGGCGTAATCCATTTTACAAAGATAATATTAAACTCATTGCCTTAATTTATTTATTAATTGAGAATTCATCATCGGAAGAATTAAATTCTGAAGTACAACTGGCTAGTGAACAAGGTCGTCAGATAGACCTTGCTTTTCTTAAATGCTGTCAGGGTAAACTCAAGATTAAGAATGGTTTGGTTCCCGAAGGTTTAAAAACCCTTTTGGAAGGAATCAAGTTGTATGAGGGCATCCGTTACAGTGTTAGCACTGACCAACTAGGAGTAGGCTTTGGCAGTAGCTATCTTGAGTATTATGGTTGGATTATCGATGCCCTGCTCCAGCTAGGTTATCCTCGTTTGGCGTTTGATGGCGTTGAACGCTCCACCGCCCGCGCATTGCTGGACTTAGTATCGAGAAGAACCTACCGCTCCTGTTCTTTAGAGGGGGTCGCTCCAACTACAAAATTAATTGGAGAAATCCAGGATCTTGACTTTAATATTTACTTTTCGCAATCCGAAACTTACCAAGATCCGTTTTTTGCCAAGTTTTTATCTGAGGCAGTCAAACATAAGTTATCCAATGACTTCTACCAAAATAAGGCGGAGCGGTTAAATCGTCTGAAAAAACAACGGGACTCTCTAATTGGCAAGCTAGATCCAGAATCAGCAGCTCTGGTCGAACTCAACCCCCTGAGCTGGGGAACTTTCAGTGAGCGTAGGGAGAACGTTATTCCCTTTGAAGCCTTGTGGAACAGCCAAGCAATCTCTGAAAAAGAGGCAATTCTCAGCTTCCACGTTATCCATAAACTTAGCTTTGCTGCCAAAGAAAAGCCGTGGGACAAAATTTTCTGTTTCGCACTCTACCAGGAAAGAGGGATACTGCGTTGGCATCACCATATCGTTGACGATTCACAGACTGTTGCAGAGCTACAACAGAAGTGCCAAGGCATAGTTAATGAAATCAACAATAAAAAACGTCTGCCGAGTCTTAGCCATATAAGTGATAATCTGTTAATCCCGCTTCTTAGAGATTTACCCAATGACTGTAATTGCTTAACAATATCTGCCAATAGCGACCTGCAATTCTTCCCGTGGTCGGCTCTTTACTATAACGATGAATATAGTGCTAACAAACGCCTAGTTGATAAATTTAAAATTAAAACTACTCCCAGCCTTAGTCTGCTCTATTTACTTAAGTTACGAGAGAATCCACGTCCGGCAACTCCCACTAAATTTTTAATTGCTGGAATACAGAACTACCCACCTCCGCAAGCTTTCCTTTTTTGGTCAGGTATTGAAGTTGAGCGAATTTCTCAACTGTACCCTTCTGCTTCAGTTCGCCAGCTCAAAGATGAGTCAGTTGACCAGCATTTCGCTAACGAGTTTAGGAAAGCTGAAGTTATCCACTACAGCGGTCATGCAAATTACGACCACAAGCCTGATTCACAACAAGATGCCTTAGAAAAAACCTATCTATGCCTCTATAAACAAGAAATATCTGCTGCTCAAATCCTTGACGGTGCGCTAGAAAACCCAAACGCTAAGGTTATGATTCTCTCTGCCTGTCTAACAGGAACTGGAGACTTAACAACCTCCGGTAGTGAAATTTTAGGATTAGAGAGAGCATTATTCCATGCTGGGCTATCCTCGCTGATTACTACCCTTTGGAAAGTGCCAGAATTCTCGACAGCCCTGCTAATGGTCAAACTGCATTCACTATGGCGATTGCACAATAACACAGTAGACACCTTAGCAAGTTCTCTCAGAGACGCACAACCAGGGCAAGCGCATCTCAAATGCTATTGACAAGCGGGTTGAGAGTTTTCATCAATTTGGGTTAAACAAGCAGCCAAAATCTTGAGCATGTAATTATTATCCATAGCAGCTTGATTCGATTTTGACGAGTGCTACGCCCTTAAAGATTGTTCTCGATTTTAACCCAATGCAGTCGATTTTCAATCTGCCAATGTCCTTCAGTGAGGCTAATCGTTGTCCTGTAGCGCTCAGGCTAGTGCAGCTTGGCAAAAATAAGTGGCCCCACTCAACGGAGAACCGCTATATATCAAAGCCTAGATGTCTTCTGCGATGCAAACAGGTAAAATCAGCAAGCATGGAAGTTAGCCAGCAAACAGAGAAATCCGGGAGTAATAAACTATGAGATTCGTGTCCGACCCACCGATATCACTCAAAATCCGCAAAATGAAGGAGCGGGTGCGGTGGCTGGAACCGAGTCTTGTGGAGCGGGGAATCGATCAAACCCGGATGGTTTTAGATGATGGCTGTGAGAGTCCAGAGTTTTCATTTTTAGTGGTGGGTGATAGCGGTTCTGGTGCCTATCGGGGAGAAAACCCTCAACGGCAAGTTGCAGAACTAATGCTGCCCCACCGCGAAGAGAGTCGTTTCGTCTTGCACACGGGGGACGTGATCTATCTGGTTGGCTCCAGCGAATACTACCTGAAAAACTTCATTTCTCCCTACCGAGAATTTTTGGTGGGGGGTGAACAACCAGAGCGCATTACTTATGACCAGATGGTCTTCAATACGCCGTTTCTTCCTGTACTAGGGAACCACGATTACTATGACGTGCCGATTATCTACGGTCTGATAGCACACGCGGCTCTGCCACTGCGCCGCCTGTTAAAGTCGAAGTTAGATGGCGGCTTCGACATTAGCTGGCATGGTTCGGGACAGGGCAATGCCTATGCACGGGCGTTTCTTGACTACCTGAAGGCGTTTGACCCCAAGGGAGAATTGGAACATCATCTAGACAGCCATTACACTGCCAAAACCGAAACAGGTCGCTGTCTTCGTTATCAACCGGGACGCTTTACCCGCTTACCTAACCGCTATTACACCTTCCGTAGCGGCGGGATTGATTTCTTTGCACTTGACTCAAATACTTTTAACGCGCCATCACCACTTCCAGCCACAAAAGAGGGGGACGCTTACCGCCGGGAACTGGAAAAGCGTCGGGATGACCTAGAGCGGCAAAAGCTGCAAATTATTGAAACTTCATCTGAACTTGACTCTAACCAACCTGACGATGCGGAACAGCTTGATGACAATCGTACCAAGTTAGAGCAAATTGACGAGCTTCTGCTTGATATTGAAAAACAACTAGCAGCCGACGAAACAACTGTCATTGACCTGGAACAACTAAACTGGTTGCGACAAAAGCTAATTGAATCTTGGAATACAGCCCAGGTGCGCGGACGTGTGATTTATTTTCACCATCCCCCCTATGTCACGGAAGCGACAAAGTGGCACCAAGCACAAACTTTAGCGATTCGCCACCGACTCCGCCAGGTGCTGGATGCGGTGGCTAATGCAGTTGGCAAACAGGCGGCGGGGCGTCCGCTGGTCGATCTAATTCTCAGCGGTCATGCTCACTGCTTGGAATATATCCGTACTGGCGATACTGGACACGCAGATTCCAACCTGAATTGGATCGTGTGTGGTGGCAGCGGTTACAGCCTCCGCCGCCAACGCTCCGAAGGATCGGAATTGAGAGAAACTTTTCGGAATAGTCAGAGCGATCGCACCCGCTTGGTAGCGAAATCATTGCTTTTTGTGGGGCGCAGTGGTCAAGGTTTCTACAAGCGACGACCGTACTCGTTTTTGCGGATCGATGTCCAAGACGGTCGCCCCCCTAAGTTCAAAATTCGACCGTTTATCGCTGAGCAATTTAGAAAACAGTGGAACAATAGCGAACTTGAACCGTTTGCAATTTAACTTTTGGCTTTGATCTCAGATAGGGGTTTGCAATTGGGTGTAGTACATTCTGACCTCCCCCCATCTCCCCTGTGTTACCCGCATCTGACACACTCGGTTGATTAAGTTTCCAACCCATCAGTAGCGGCTACTGGCAAGGCTACCGGAGGATTTGGGTCGTCTTTTCGCTTGTAGCTAGGCGTATCTGCTGCTGGCACAATAACTTTAAGCGCGTGCTTGATGCTTTTGAGGGTGACTGGCAATTCTCCCAGGGGATGACCGTCGATGTGGACTGGTAACTTCGCCTTTGATGTTAGTCTTACCTCTGCAACTTGGTAAGTTTCGATTTTAGAACTGCGATGATATTGTCCCTTGCTAATTGACCAGAAGTGACGAATCAGTTCCCATTTACTAAAGTCGCGGAAGACGCTCACCGTCAGCAGACCATCATCCATAATGGCATCTGGAGCTACAGTAAAACCAGTACCGTAATAAGGGCCGTTGGCGATCGCTACCAGCAAAGCTTCTATCCGAAACTTGCGTCGGTTGCGTCCCACTCGCCGCAGCAAAAATCGCCGCCGAGAGACAGGTTGAAGGATAGCCTCAGATATTGGACGGTCAAGCTGGATATTTAGCCGTTGCGGTTTATAGCCAATTGCCAGTTGAGCAGCTTGGAGCATCCGACCCCAACGCCCACCTTTGATTTCTTCACCTAATGGAAACAGGGCTGCGTCCAGTCCCACACCAGCCGCCTCAAAGAAGTAATTTTCATTGTTGGCTTGACCTACATCAATGCTCTTAATTTCACCGTGCGCCAACACAGCGCAAGCTTCGGCGACATCGGTTGGCAGGTTGAGGCTGCGGGCGATATTGTTATAGGTGCCTATGGGGATAATGCCGAGCGGAATTGGTGCGTGGATTAAGCCTTTGGCAACTTCACTTACAGTTCCATCGCCACCACCGACAACAACCATGTCGTAGCCTTCTTCTACTGCTCGCTGTGCAATCAAGGAAGGTGACTCTGAAGCAGTAGTAAATGCGAGGTCAGCTCGAATATCTTGGGCTTCCATCCCCGCGATGATTTCGGGCAGCTTCATCGGGTTGGGCTGAGTATCGCCCGAAATCGGGTTCATGATCAGGCGAGCGCGCTTCATGTAGAGGTTGTTGCAGAGTGGGTAACTATTAGACTCGTAGAGCTGCTAGTTTTAGGTTCACCTTAGCACACACAACTAGCGGTTTTGGGTAGAATACCAAAGTTGCTAGACTAAAGCGCGATTGACTTAAGAAAGCCAAACTTTCAACAAGATTGATTTTGCACAATTATTTTGTACTGTGGCAGTGGCCAGAATTCACCCTGTAGTAAAATTAAACTTTTATATCTCTGCAATTATCAACATCTAAAGGTGCCGTCAGGCAAGATGTAGGTAAAGAATGCAGATATTTTTCGCTAGACTTTGGCTTGCACGGCGGTACTCGATTCAATACTATGACTGCTTCCCAGATTGCTTCTTCATCCATAATTGACGACATTGCTCGACTCACCCGCGAAGCCGCACGTCAGCTGGCGGTTCTCTCAACCGATGCTAAAAATCAAGCAATCGTGGCGATCGCGATCGCGCTTGAAGCCGCAACACCTGAAATTTTGGCGGCTAACGCGGCTGATTGCAAGGCGGCGGCGGCGGCGGGAATTCCTAAACCGCTTTATGCTCGGTTAAAGTTGGATGAGACAAAATTGCAGGGCGCGATCGCGGGTGTGCGAGATGTGGGACGCTTGAGCGATCCTGTCGGCGCAGTCCAAATTCATCGGGAACTAGATACAGGTTTAATTCTCAAGCGCATAACTTGTCCTCTAGGCGTTCTCGGAGTGATTTTTGAAGCACGTCCGGATGCGGTAATGCAAATTTCTACTCTGGCGATTAAATCCGGCAATGGTGTCATTCTCAAAGGCGGACAGGAAGCAGTGCGTTCTTGCGAAGCTTTAGTAAAAGCAATTCGTCAAGGATTAACCCAAACTGGTATTAATCCAGATGTTGTGCAGTTGCTAACTACCAGAGAAGAAACGCTGGAATTGCTGAAGTTAGATCAGTATGTGGATTTAATTATTCCTAGAGGTTCTAACTCATTTGTCCGATTTGTGCAGAATAACACTCGGATTCCGGTCTTGGGTCATGCAGAAGGAATTTGTCATGTATATGTGGATGAAGCTGCTGATATTGAGAAAGCTGTAGCCATTACCGTAGATGCCAAAACCCACTATCCAGCCGCTTGCAATGCTTTAGAAACTCTGCTGGTGCATAACGCGATCGCTTCCGAATTTTTGCCGAAAGTTGCTAAATCTTTGCAAGAAAAAAATGTGGAATTGCGGGGAGATGAGAAAACCTGCCAAATTCTAGACATTGCAGCTGCTACAGAAGCAGACTGGGTGACAGAATACAGCGATTTAATTCTCTCTATTAAAGTTGTGCATTCCCTGGAGGACGCGATTAACCACATCAATACTTATGGCTCAAAGCATACAGATGCTATTGTGACCGAAAGTTCCGAAGCTGCTGCAACATTTCTTGCTCAAGTTGATGCTGCTGGTGTCTTCCACAACTGTTCCACTCGCTTTTCTGATGGCTTCCGCTACGGATTTGGGGCAGAAGTGGGAATTAGCACTCAAAAAATGCCGCCTCGTGGGCCAGTCGGTTTAGAAGGATTGGTGACGTACAAATATCAAATTGTAGGTGATGGGCATATTGCCGCCTCCTACAGCGGTGCAGATGCCAAACCTTTTATCCATCGCGATTTGTAATCTCTCTTTCCCAGGCGGAGCCTGGGAATGCCAATCAGCCGACTTTCTACTAAGAAATTCGTATAGCCCTACGTTATAAGCTTGCGATTAAACTAGCATAATTTCGGAACCAGAGGGAGAGCCTTTACGAGTGTATTCCCTGGTTCTAGCCGGGGAGCGAAAGAATGGCTAAGGGCTAATAATTAATGATTAATGACGAATTAAACTGGTTTGCAATGGCTTTACAATTGCGGGGGTCAGTGGCTCCCATCATTTTTCCTCGTGTTTTGTTGTGCGGAGGATTTGGCTTTTTAATCTCTCTATTCTATTATTGGGGATTACCAGTATCAGAGAATAGTTTGGCTAGCTTAGTTACTAATGTTGTCTACAACTTGGTATTAGGTTTATTATTAGTTTTTCGGACAAACACGGCTTACGATAGGTTCTGGGAAGGTAGGAAATCATGGGGTATTTTAGTTGTGAATGTTCGCAACTTAGCGCGTCAGATTCGGGTAGCGATCGCTACTACAGAACTGATAGATAAAGACAACAAAGATTCAACGCTGCGCCTATTGGGTGCTTTTGCGATCGCTACTAAATTACAGTTGCGCCAAGAACCGATAAGCGAGTTGGAAGATATAATTACCCCATCCCAATCGCTCAAGCTCAAAAGTGTGAAAAATCCCCCGTTAGAAGTTGCTCTTTGGATTGGCGATTACCTACAACAGCAGCATAACCGAAATTTATTAAGTAGCAATCAGTTGATGGCTATGAACGAATTGCTAGATAAAATGGTAGAAGCTTTAACTGGCTGCGAACGCATTGTAAAAACGCCAATTCCTTTAGCTTATTCTATCTACCTCAAGCGATTATTGCTAATATATTGCTTTTTGTTACCTTTTCAATTAGTTGCAAAATCGGGATGGTGGACAGGTATAATCGTTATTTTACTAAGCTTTGTTTTGTTTGGAATCGAACAAATCGGCAATGAGATAGAGAATCCTTTCGGACATGATACTAATGATTTGCCATTAGATGAGATTTGTAGCTCAATGATTCAGAATATTGAGGATTTAATTATAGATAAACCTCAGGAGGCAGAAGTCTTAAGTGCAAATGTATCTGTACAGGATATAGCATAAATTTTGGCTTCTGAAAAATTAAACTGAAAATTGCAATGGATAACATTCAGATAACAGGGATTCGCTGCTACGGCTACACAGGCTATTTACCAGAGGAACAGGTACTGGGACAATGGTTTGAAGTGGACGTGACTTTATGGCTAGATTTGGCACCAGCGGGAAAAAGCGATGCTATAGAAGACACTCTGGATTATCGCACAGTGATTTCAACAGTAAAGCATCTGGTGAAAACGTCTAAATTTGCCTTGGTGGAACGATTAATCAGCGCGATCGCATCGAACATCTTAGAATTAGAGCAAGTGACACAAGTTCAAATTAGACTCAGCAAACCCGCCGCACCAATTCCTGACTTTGGCGGCAAAATCACTCTTGAAGTGACAAGAACGAAGGAAAAAGGCTAATAGCTAATGGTTTATTGTTGATGATTATTAGCTATTAGCAACCTAACCAAGAATAAAATTATACATAAGGAGAAAAAGCGTGACTTTTCGGATTTTAAGCTTTGACGGTGGCGGTATTCGAGGCGTAATTGCTGCAACGATGCTGGCAACAATCGAAAAAATGATCGGCCAACCTTTAAATCAGTATTTCAACTTAATTGCTGGAACCTCCACGGGAGCAGTTTTGGCAGCGGGGATTGCCACAGGTCTTCAACCTTCCCAGATGGTGGAACTATACCAAAGAAAAGGTTCTAGAATTTTCCCTTATAGAAGCATTTGGTCGCCGCAACGGGCGGGATTAGTTCTTCAGTATGGAATTTCTGCTCCTAAGTATTCAGATAACGGTTTAATTTCCGTTCTCAAAGAAGAATTCAAATACACAAAACTGTCAGATATCACTTCAACAAATCTGCTGGTTACTGCCTACGATACAATTGGCCGGGAACCGCTGATTTTTAAAAGCTGGCGCAAAATTTTTGGCGATCTTCCTGTGTGGGAAGCGTGTGTTTGTTCTGCATCTGCGCCTACCTTTTTTCCTGCACACAAATTGGATCGGAAAGAAGAAGGCAAAGCTCAAGGTGGAGAGATAAACACTATAACGCTGAGTCCAGAGGCAGCCGACGACAATGGTGATTACAATCAAATGCTCATTGAGCTCATCGGTGGTACGGGAAGGGGTCAAACTCGTACTATCATCGGGTACAGAGGGGCAATTCATCAGGCGATAGTGGATGAACCTTGGGCAGTGGTGCCTGACAATACTTCTATATACCGAGTGACAAAGGTATATTCAGTTATTGACGGCGGTGTAGGCGCAAATAATCCGACAGCTTGCGCGATCGCTGAAGCATTGCGACTTGGCTATGAACCCAATGATCTTTCTGTCCTCTCGGTGGGTACAGGAAGTCTTACCCGTGAAATTCCCCTAGAATCTGCTCAACAATGGGGTGCAACACAATGGGCGTTACCAATTCTTGATGTAATTTTTGATGCCTCATCTGACATTAATAATTACATCGCTAAGCAGATTATTCAGGATAATCGTTACTTGCGTTTGCAATTTAGATTAGATAGCAAATTGACCGGAAAACGCTTGAGTGACGATATAGATGATGCTAGTCCGGTGAATATTGCAAATCTGGTTGAAGCTGCAAGGGTTTACATCAGTCAACGACCGGTGCAAGAAGCGTTGATGAATTTATTGAAATATTAAGTTGATATTTCTCGTTCCTAGTCAGAGGCTGGGAATGAGAAATACAGCGCTTTCCATGGTGAGTGAGGTACACAGATATCCGACAACTCCAAGAAATCGGGTATCTCTCCACATAGCCTGTACTTCATCAGACTGCAAGCCGCTGTATCAACTTAATAATTATTATCCAAATTTGAGGCAATGAATAAACCAGCCGCATTGCTATCAAGTGGCTTAGAGAAAAAGTATCCTTGCCCGAATTCGCAGTTTAGCGATCGCAATTTCTCCAGCTGATCCGCCGTTTCTATCCCTTCTGCGATCGCATCCAGTCCCAGATTGTGAGCCAGGGTAAGAATTGTTTTTACAATTTCGGAATCTTCCCCTTCTCCCCGCATACCCTTAACAAAGGAACGGTCAATTTTTAGGGTATTGAGGGGGAAACGGTGCAGGTAGCTTAAAGAAGAATATCCTGTGCCAAAATCATCAATACTTAACCGAATTCCAGAGTTACTTAGTTGCTGAAGCATTGCGGTAGCAGCGGCGGCATTTTCCATCACCACAGTTTCAGTAATCTCCAGTTTCAGACAGTGGGCTGGTAACTCGGTTTCCTGAAGAATTTGCTTAATTTGTTCAGTTAAATCGGGTTGCGAAAACTGTTTGCCGGATAAATTGACGCTCATGGTTAACGGCGCTAAGTCAGGAAATTCTAGTTGCCAGAGGCGCATCTGACGACAAGCTTCCCGCAAAATCCAGATTCCCATAGGCACAATTAAACCAGTTTCTTCTGCAACAGGGATAAATTCAATAGGAGAAACCAAGCCGCGCATCGGGTGAGACAACCGCACCAATGCCTCAAAGCCAGCAAGTTTGCCAGTGGCTAAGGAGACAATTGGCTGGTAGTGCAGCAAGAGTTTTGATTTCTTAGCTTGGTTTTTTGAATTTTGAGTTAATGGAGTATTAATTGAGAGTTCAGAATTTTCTGCAAGGGCGCGTCTGAGGTCATTTTCTAAATGCAAGCGAGCCACAGCATGGGCGTGCATAGCGGTGGTAAACACCTCGTAGCGGGCTTTGCCAAGAGCTTTGGCGCGATACAAGGCGATATCAGCGTCGCGCAGAATGTCTCCGGGATAGGGACATACATTCTGGATGCCGGATGAGCCATCGCTCATCTGGCCGCCACTCAGAGTAATGCCAATGCTGGCGGTAACAACTACCTCATGCCTATCGAGATTAAAAGGTGTCCGTAGTTCCTCTTGGATGCGTTGGGCGATCGCAATCGGAAAGCTGAGATCGCAAACATCCTCCAACAAGAGGACAAATTCATCGCCCCCAAGCCGCGCCACCGTATCGCCTTCCCGCAGGCAAATTTGCAGACGATTTGCGATCGCAATTAGCAGAGAATCGCCCGTAACATGACCCAGGCTGTCATTGACTACTTTAAACCGATCCAGATCCAGAAATAAAACTGCAAACTGGTACTCTGGTTGTCTTCTAGATCGCGCGATCGCTTGTCCCAGCCGATCCATAAACAATGCTCGATTTGGCAACCCAGTCAGCGGATCGTGAAACGCATCATAAATCAACTGTTCCTCAGCCACCTTCCGGTCTGAAATATCAGTCTGCGATCCAGCCATCCGATACGCTTTCCCATCGACATCTCGAATAGCCAATCCCCGACAGAGCATCCAGCGGTAGTTTCCATCTTTATGCAACATCCGATACTCTTTCTCGAAGTGCTGAGTCAGCCCTTCCAGATGCGCGTCTAGTGTTGCTTTGACTCGATAAAAGTCCTCCGGATGCACCCGGTTAAACCACTCTTGGGGACTGTCGCTAATTTCGTCTTCTTGGCACCCCAGCATGGATTTCCAGCGGGGTGAAAAATAGATTGTTTCTGTTTTCAGGTTCCAGTCCCACAGTCCCTCATTACTGCCACGAACCGCCAGTGCATAGCGCTCCTCACTTTCCCGCAGCGCCTCTTCTGCTTGCTGGCGCTCCTGAGCTGCCGCCAAAACATTCGCAACAGCTTGCAAGAAATGTACGTCATCTTCAGTAAACTTTCGGTGAGTCGTCGTGTGAACGCTCAACACCCCAAAAGGTTCGCCTTGACCATGAATAATCACACTCATGCCGCTGATGACCCGGTGGTTGTGCAGCAATGGTGTTCCAGAAAAACGCGTTTCGATGCGGAGGTCTTCGACAATGACTGGCTTCCCTGTCAGCAGCGTATATCCGGCTTGGGAACGGTCGTGAGCGCCTACTTTCGCAGACCCGACAAACCCTTCCTGCCAACCGACACCCGCTCTGAGAAAGAAAGCATTACCTCCCGCCATCAGTTCCAAAACCATGCAATACTTCACTTCCAAGGTTTGGGCAACAATGGTGATGGCTTCATCCATCAGCTTGTCAAGACTCGTGCCAGAAAGCGCCCGTTGACCGAGTTGCGCTATCACTGCTGAGGCACACGCATGGGATCTTAGTTCTTCTTCAGCGGCTTTGCGTTCAGTGATATCGCGTTGCACCGCCAGCATATGGGTGAACCAACCGCTACTATCTGCCAGTGGCACGATATTCAGCTCTACCCAAAATTGCGAACCGTCTTTGTGGTAATTGATTAACTCGGCTCTGACTGACTCCCAGCGCGAAATAGCCTGACGTATTTTGTCTAGTTGCGATCGCTCGGTCTTTGGCCCTTGCAAAAACCGGGGAGTCCTGCCAACAACCTCTTCCAGGCTATAACCTGTCATCCTGGTAAAGGCTTCATTGACATAGACAATCTTAGGGCCAAGCGGCTCCTCCATCGGTTCGGCTTTGGTAATTACAATCCCATCATTAGCGTTGACCACCACTGACTCTAGTAGGCGCAGGCGCTCCTCAGAAAGCGTGAAGAAACGTCCTAATTTTTCTACTTCTTGGTGTGGCGGGGCATAGGTCAAACGGGCCAAATCGCGGCGTAATTCTTGTTGGGCAACGATCTGACGTGCTAAACTTTGCAGTGCCTCTGCCTGTTTTGGGCTGAACTGGCGCGGCACTAGGCTCATATTGGCATCAATGATACGAGGTTGGGGATTTGTCTCTAGTTTAACTTTTTGATTACTAGCTAGTTGTGGTTTTATCATTTATAAATACTCATTTAAGCATGGGTATATATAGGCTGCAAAACCGTTTTATAACTAATATTTTACTATTTTTATTAATTTTTAATATTCTTGTTATTTCTTAACTATTCTCAATCTTTTACAGGATTGATATGTTGTTTGTATGAAGCTACGATTGCTCCTGTGAAGGCAAGGCAAAATATCAAAGTTATTATTATTATCATATTTTGCAGGCAAAATAATATCTAGGCTGTTTCTGGAAGTGAAGAAGGCAAAAATAAGCATTTTTACCTTCTTCCTTGTGGCTGATTTATTTTCTTTCGGCTACGATTCTATGGGAAAAAACAGCCTACTTTTGGAGGAGTATTTCCAGGCAATTCCTTCTGGATCTCGGCTCTTGCTCCAATCTGAAAAGTATGGCTCACTTCTGCGTTTGTAAACAGTGCTGGAATGAACATCAAGCCGCCTTGCCAGTTCGGATTGGATGATACCTTTAGAGCTTGTTTGTTTTTCAGTCGGTTGTTTGTCTTGTAAGCGGGTGCTTGGCTGCTCATCTAGTGAGGTTGTTTCGTCTTCTGAGGCATCATCATCCAGACTGTACTCTTCGCTATCGTCAAATATGGTGCCTAGAGTGCTAGCGGTAACAAAGTAATAAACTGTGCCTTGGTCTTGATAGTCAAGGGCGCGAGCGCCGAATTCCTGAGATTTTGTCTCTAAGTACCGTTGCGCTGCTGATGCAGGCAGATTTGCTTTCATTGCCAAGTCAAGTGCGGTAACGCGCCCTTGGGTTTCTTGGATCAGCTGATGAAAAAAAGGATTTACTTGCTGACTCCACTTTTGCCATTGATAGTTTTGCCAAAGCCTCAAAATAATTCCCAGCAACAGCAGTGCTAACAGCACAGGCCATGCTACAAACAGAAAGGCAATTCCAAAGGCAATTGGCAAAAGGACAACCAGACAACCACCTGCACTACTATTTACGGGTTTTCCAGCCATGTTGCTTATTGAATATACTTAGGTCTTGATATCGCAATAATTGCCGTTGTGGCAAATAATCATAATATTTGCACGGCTATGGGCGATCGCAACCAAACCAAAAGGCAAAAGGCAAAAATAGGCAAAAGCAACGTCTCTACACGTTGCTTTTGCGTTGTTACTTCGGTTGGGACACCTTCAATGTAGAAGAAGCAGTGCGTCCAAACTCTTCGGGAGCATATTGCAGATGAACTTCTGCACCGGGCCAGAGGAACGTGCCTGGGGTGACGGAACGGACGAGGTAGTGCAGGCTGTAAACTCCAGGTTCAAGGCGATCGCTATAAGCGACAATGCGATCGCTATAAATTGTCTTGAAGCCAAAGTTATCGGACTGCGATCGCACGTTGACACCGCTAGTCTGGAAACTGGCATCCACCGCCTCAAACCCCGCCGGGAGATGATCGGTAATCACAACCCGATCCACAGGACGATCGGCGATAATCTCCAAACCAATATCAAACACCTGTCCCGCTTCCACAGTCAACGGCTCATCTTTAGCATAAAGACCCTGTTTTTGCAAGACTTTTTCTTGGCTAACCCGACGAATTTCTCGCGTCACCCGTAAGCCGTTAAATCTTCCCGGTTGATTTCCCTGTAAGCGGTAGCGATAGGCAACTAGGTAGTGCAGCGTGCCTTGACCGGATTTTTGCACAATCAGATCGTGGCGATCGCTCGGCAACTGGTTCATCGGCACCGTAAGATCCTGGCTGGGGTTGGTGTATCCCTTAAATTGCGCCGATGTCAATTTCTTGCCAGCGAGTTTCACCGTTGCGGCAAAGTTAGGCGGTGTTGGCTGCGTCTGACTATATTCCACCAAAGCAGTGAGCGCTTGAGCGTTGTCATAGGTATTCTGCCAAGTGCCGTTTCGTCGTAGTGTCAGGAGACTTTGCAACAACCGATCTAGGATTTCTGGATTACTCTTTTGAGCAATACTCAAACGCAAAGCTTGAGCTTGAGCTGTTGTTGGCGAGTTGAGCCATGATAAACCTTGGGGTAAATTTACCGTAGCCGTGCGACCCGTTTGATAAATATTCTGCTGGAATTGTTTCGACAGAGTTTGAGATTCTTCTTGCCACTCTGGGAACTGAAACAGGTAACGCGCCAGCTTAATCTGCGTAACCGGATCGAATTGACTGCGCTGTGCGTAGATGTCTGCAAGGAAGTCATTGCGCTTTTCTCCCAGTTCCGCCAAAGCAGAGAGTGCTTCTAGTCGCACCTGATTCTTGCAGAGTGGCTGCTTACAAAAATCATATTGACCGGGATCTGCGAGAATTTTCTTCAAGTAAGTCGTTAAGCGAGATACCATTCTCGGTTCTACCGCTAGTCCCGCTTTCGATGCTCTGGCTAAAGCTTGAGCTGCGTAAGGAGATACTAACGGATCAGACTTCTCTTGACCAGGCCAAGCGGCGAATCCACCATCTGGTTGCTGGAGTTTTTGCAAGCGTTCTAGAGATTGGTTCGCTTGTTGCGTTGGGTTGAACTGTGCAAAGGTTTGACCGTATTTTTGAGAAAGCGTTTGCAAGTTGGATGCGATCGCTAACTGACTCGCCGCAGGTTCCAAGAAAGGTAATTGTTCATCCTGCAAAACTTGTTTCGCTGGTGCGGTAATTTCCGGTATCAGCGTACTAGCTAGGGAAATCTCCAAACCTCCCGCATCAGGAACAACATTTTTATCAACATTCACAGGAATCTTCACCTCTCCTCCCCTTTTTGAAGGGGGGTTAGGGGGGATCGTTCCCGACTCTACAACCTGTTCAGTAATTTCTAAGGGCTTCACTTCCAAAGGCACTTCAAAAGCATCAGATATACCGTTCAACTGCGTGGTAAACTTCACTTGAGATGTGCCTGCACTACCTGCAACTATAGGAAAGCGATAGGCGCGAGTTCCAGATTCTGCTGTGGTTTGTATCCCGCGATGATTGTCTGCAAACTTTAAGGAACCGCCGACAACACCGTTAATCGCCAAATTTCCTGTTTGTTGGGTGTTGTTAGTGACAGATAAGCCAGCGTCCAAGCGATCGCCTGGACGCGCAAACTGCGGCAATATAGGATTAGACAGCAACGGTTTAGTTGTGATAAACGTCGTCTGGGCGTTCCCAAAACGCAAATTTCCATCAGTAGCAACAGCCATCACCCGCCAAGTTGTCAAGTCATCTGGTAACTTAAAAGTCACGCTAGCTCGTCCACTCTCGTCTGTGACGACACTATTGTAATAAGCTAAAGCTTGAAAATCCTTGCGGATGCGCGTACTTGCTGCGCCTGCTGATTGTCCCCCGCCATAACCCCAACCTTTGGGTTTAGCTAATTGATTGGGTTGTACTACTACATTCTGACGATTATCGCTGAAGCGAGTAGAAATAGACTGCTCTGCATAAACAGTTTTTACCAAATCCGGCGGACGGTATCCACTCAATTGCAACACCGCCTCATTCACCGCCATTACAGTAAATTGTCCTTTTACTGGGTTTCCGGTAGCATCCTTCAATTCTAGTTGTACTGTTTGTTCTGCACCGGGTTGTAAAGATGGTGCATTTACAGTCTCGACAATTTTTAAATACTTGTCGTCCAAGTTAGTTTTGAAAGGTGCAAAACCAATTCGCATCAGGTTTTTCAGATTTCCTAAATCCACCTGGTTTATATTAGTGCCTTGTCGAACCAAGACAGCCTCTACTGCTGCATTTGGCAGCATTTCGGGTGTCACTTGGAATTTAATTTGCGGCGCACCACCTTTAACTTTGGTAATTGTTTTATAAAGAGGTTTGTCGCGGACAACTGCAAAGTATAATTCTGCTTCCGGATAGGGAGACTGGATTAAAGCTGTAGCAATTTCACCGGGTTTGTAGGTGTCTTTGTCGAGTTTTACTTCTAAGCGATCGCTTTCTCTTTCTCCCCAGTTTACCGCGTTGTCGCCAGTTGCCCAAATCTGCAAATCTGTGGCGGTTACTTCGTCTTTAGAATCAGCAAAGTTGGCGCGAATCCGATAAGAACCGGATTCTGTCGGAGTCAGCGAGACAGATTGAGGGCTACTTCCCGATTTTACCTCTACTTCACCTACCGTCTTATATTCAACCTGATTTTTAGCAGTATTGCTGCCTTCCACTACTCGCGTGACGCTGCTGTACTTTATTTGTTGCAGTTGGACGCGCACCCGTTGACCTGCGATCGCTTTTCCGGTAGCATCGGTGACGATAACCTGGACGGGGAAAGGTTGAAGAGCATCAGCGACGAAATTGCTGGAGAGTCCGATTAAGCGAGCGCTCGGCAATACCGTAAACGTTTTAGAATCAGAGACAGACAGATTAGAAACATCCGCAACTTGCACATCCACCCGATAAGTCATCGGGTAAGGCAAATCCTTAGCAATTTTGACAATTTGACTACTCTTACCGCCACCATCTAACACCTGATTTGATTGCAGCACATCGCTGGCGAGAGTAGGACTTTCCTCCGGCCAAAACCACTGTCGCCCAAAGGAAAATTGCTCCCACCCTTTCGGGGTAAAATCAGCTTGCGACCTGGTGACATAATATTGAGCTTTCCCTCCTTCCACAGGCGAACCAAACAGATAATTACTTGCAGCTTTCGCTTCAACTTGTTGCTCACCTATAGCAAATTCTTTGTCTAAATTTAGCTCAACCTTAAAATTGGGCGGTTTGAATTCAGCAACCCGAAAGTCGCCAGAAATTTCCCTACCACTTTTACCTTTAGCTTGAATGGAATAATAGCCGAGAGGCTGATTATTTCGCAACGGCAATTCCAGAGAAAACGTGCCAAATTCATTTGTGCTTTGAGTGCTTAAATCTGTCTTTTGACCATCTGGATTTAACACCGTTACTTTATAACTAGCATTTTTGTCCTGCTTGATACTGCCATTTTCTAAATAGTAAGCAAAACCAGTAAATGCCGCCTTTTCCCCAGGTTTATAAAGCTGTCTATCTGAGAAAATTACCCCCCGCGATTGTGGCTTACCATCATCCCAGCCAGAATCAACACCATAGCCATAAGCACCGCTATATTCCTCTGTCCGGGTAAATGCCCAATCTTGATTTTCACGAGCAATTACTAACAATTTCGGTGCTTTCTCAAAGCCCGAATTTCCACCCAAACACTGCTGCAAATTCTGACGATTTAACAATAGCGTACCATTTTGATCGGTTTCGCCAGTTGCACAAGGCGTAGGTTGAGGACGAGATTTTGCTTCCAACTTTGATTCATAAATCTCAAGGCGTGCAGCTACTACAGGAGAACCATCAGAAAGATGATGCACTCTAACTAAACCAGACTCTGGGAACCACTGTGTAAATACACCCAAATTAGTTAATTGCACCATTCCATAATTAATCGGTTCGCGCCATTGCTGCTTATTATTTTCTAAGTAGCGATTAGTCCGCGCCTGAACGCCATAAGCTAACATTCCCGTGGCGTTACCCAATTTTTCTCGCAAAGGAACAGTAACATCAATAGGCTGATTTTTCTTACCCGATACCTTGAAGCTTTGCCAAGAATTGGGATTAGGCAATAAATCGTTTCCCTCTCCTCTCGGATAAGCAGAATCGCTATAAACTAAATCTGTTGGTTGAACTACTCGATAAGCTGCTTTATACTTCGATTCCGGCAAATTTGTTGTAGAAATATTCAGTTGTAAATCTTTACCTGCGGGAAAAATATTCAAACTGGAAGGCACCCAAATATCCCCAGCTACATCGCCTGTTTCGTATTTCAGCGTCACTGGTTTATCCAAAGTTTGCCCAAACTTATCTTTGATGGCACCAATGGTAATTGTATAATTCGTGGAAGGTTCCAAAGCCCAAGGATTGAGACTAACTAAACTATCTCCATCTGCCGCTTGAACCAGTTTAGGAGCTTGTTTTGGTGCAGGATTTATGGTAATATTCTCTATAGCTGAATCTGCAAGAATGCCGTTATTAAATTGCAGTTGTGGGCTACCTTTCACAAACCGCCCGTAGGTTCCCCCTGCATCCGACTGTCCGTAATATTGGATTTTTTCAAATTTCAGCGGCGAGTAGGTTGCTACTTTACTGACAATTGGCATTTCAGTAAGCAAATTACCACGCGCCGGACGCAAACCGGGAGAAAACTGTAAGCGGTAGCGAGTTGCCTTTAAGAGAGTTTGTTGCGGTACTAAAGTATACGTCCAGGTGCGATTTGAAG
Organism: Trichocoleus sp. FACHB-6; assembly: GCF_014695815.1. Classification (NCBI taxonomy): domain Bacteria; kingdom Bacillati; phylum Cyanobacteriota; class Cyanophyceae; order Leptolyngbyales; family Trichocoleusaceae; genus Trichocoleus; species Trichocoleus sp. FACHB-6. Next base: position 8,775 of record NZ_JACJOY010000028.1, on the reverse strand, counting down.
TGTCAAATTTATCCTGCGGCTGCTCATTATCCGCTGGAGTTGCATCTTTTTCCAAGTCAGCTTTGAGACGCACGCCCTTATTATTACCTTCTGGAATCATCTGCGAATGTTCTTGTATTGAAGCAAGATCCAATTCCACATTTGAGTTAAATTTCAGGGTTGGCTTTAAATCAATAGCTTGCTCATCGGGATTTTCACTATTAGTGTTAGGTAAATTAGTTAATTTAATTGTTTCAGTATTGAAAGTCCAAGCCAAATCTTTATCCAGACGATGATTTTTTATATCCGCTAAACCTGCCTTGAGGGTGACTCTGACTCGCGTTGCTTTTGGCAGTGCTTTATCTGCCTGAAATCCCACCATTCGCGGTGTCAAAAATCGAAATTGCCCCGGCAAAGGCGGTATAATTTCAAACTTTTGCAGTTTTTCCTGCTGATTTGGACTATCAAGACTTTCAACTGGAATTACAGCCTCTTTAAACCGGATCAATATTTGGCTTAGAGGTTCAGCTTCTCCAGTCGGACTAATTTGCTCAATCCAATCTGGTAATTGCGGAGTGGGTAAAGATGGAACGGCTGGAAGTGGCTCATTTCCAGAGAGATTAATCACGCCGCATCCAGCGATAGCTAATACGAGTGCTACGACAACCAGAAACCGCATCCAAATTCTCACGATTGTGCCTATCTGTTGTAAGGATTTATCTGTACTATCCTCTGCAAAAGGAGAAGACAGCGAATCTGTATCCGGAATTGAAACTGGCATAACTTTTCCCCTCATTGCAGGTAATTCATCAAAGGGTAAACCACAAGAGTTACCCTTACATGACCCACTAACAAGAGGTCTACATCTTAGCTACTCAGTCTTCCGGGTAGCTTAACAATTAAGCTTAAAATCTTTACTTTATGCTGAGCTAACGCTACTCACGCTTGGTTAAAATCCAGGCAGTTAAGTCTAGGGAAAGCAGTACGACCTATTGCGCTATCTACCATCCTCAACAGAACTACCTGATTATGACGATACCCCTATGGACAATGAACTGCAAAACCTAGTTCCAACTTGCAAAGAGCGATTCTAGCTTTCCTTTGGCAATAGCGCACAGACTGGTTTTTTGGGGTAAACATGGGTATCAGTTATGAGAAAGGGGAATAGACCCTGATAATATTTAAGTTTGGTAGAGGACAATGCTCACTACTATATTCCTTTTGCTGGATACAGGAAGCTATGCAAATAAATATCAGCGATCAAACGAAAAGCAAACTTGTTAGACAAAAATACGCACTGCCAGATCAGCTATTTGAAGATGAAGTTGCAGTCAACCGTCAGAAGTTGAGCAGTGAAAAACTGATTAAAATTTTTGACCAGATCTGGGAAAAAACTTTGAAGTATGCTGTAGAAACAGCCGAAGTATGTGAAGCAAAAAAAGCATACGAAAGAATACCAGATTACTCCAGGAAACATTTTAACGATAACCAGGAACACCGGGAATTTAGACTGAAAGAGCTAAACGTAGAGTTTATTGTGCAATTACTACCATTATCGAATAAGGAATATGAATTAACGGATATTTGGTTACTAAGAAGTGTAAATATAGATCCTAGAAGAATCCTTATTTCTTTCGACACACTTGAAGATCGCCAGAGGTTTGAGAAAATAGCGGATTATCTGAACCAGAAGGATTCAGAACTTGGTAAGCAATTGCTACTTGATTTTATGGAAAAGTTTAACAAAAGCTCTTTCAGCTAACATTAATCTGAATCCAAAAGTTATGCTGGCTTTGATGCTGATTTGCCTAGCGCGATCGCGCCCCTCCTTGGTTCCCATTTATTGCAAGGTTGAGGATTTAGAGTTTCTGAGAGTTTTCAGCAATCCAAACGGCTAGGCTATCTTGATTCTCCACTCCTTCCACTAGATAGTTCATCATTACTACCGCTTCTGGTTCTGGTGCTACTAATTTATAGCCATTCAACCGTAAAAAAACGTCGATGACAGCAAGAGCGATTCGCTTGTTGCCATCGACGAAACTATGATTTTTTGCCAGACCGTAGCCATAGGCTGCTGCCAGATCAAACAGAGTTGCATTTTCACTGTAAGAGAATAAGTGCCGAGGTCTGGCTAGACTCGCTGAAAGTAAGCCCGAATCTCTCAATCCAGCCTTACCGCCATGTTCTGCAATTAGCTCTTCATGAATGGCGCTTACTGCTGTCTCAGGCACCCATTCGGGTTCCTTCATTTAGCTAATTCACGAAAGGCATTGCTGTAGTTTTTGCGGGTTTCTGCAAAAGCCTGCATTGCTGCTTCAAAATCAGGATCATACGCAGTAATTTGAACTCCATTTGGAGTTTCTGTCAGGAAACTGCTGTCTCCCTGACTAGACCTCTCAAAACATGAATCTGAAACCCTTGTGCTGCTAAGTTTGAAATGTAATTTCTGGAGATGTCTACTGACATTCAGTGCCTGCAATACTGTTTTAGACCATGTTGCTCCCGAATTGCCAATCCGTCGAATCTTTAGAGTATGCATACTATCACCTCTTAATTGGATAGTAATTATACATATTATAATATAAAACTATAGAATTTCATCTCCTTGTTGAGTCATTAAGGTTTTGGCAAATTTTCCTGATGCAAAGGTGCGAACCGACAGGTCGGCGCTTCGCGATCGCGTCCATGCAAAATTGCTCCAATTGTCTAAAGGCGCGATCGCATCTCTCCACAAAATAGTCAAACAGGCGAGGCGGGCACACGATGAAACGTAGGATTCTTATCTTTTTTCAATTGTGTTTCGATCGCATCGCAGGCAACTTTAACCCCATTTTCTGCCCGTACCTTAGTGCCAACTTCTGCGGCTTTAGCTTGGTAGCCAGGTTCGCGCAACAGCCGATCAAGTTCTTTAGCTGCACGAGAAGCAGTGTAGCGATCGCGATCTATAGTCCGTCCGACTCCTAAACGAGTAATCCGTGCAGCATTGTCTGGCTGGTCGTTACTAAAGGGTACCACCAACATCGGGCGACCGGAACGCAACACCTGTGCGGTTGTGCCTACGCCTCCTTGATGCACAATAGCAGCAGCCCGGTGAAACAGTTCCGAGTAGGGAGCGTAGTCAAAAACACCAATATCCTTGGATTGCAACTCTTTTGGCAGGGAGGGGTTATTGTTGCCAACCAGCAATACAGCCCGATAGCCCAACTTTAAGGCAGCTTTGGCACTTTCGAGGTAAAACTTGTCAGCAACCCACACGGCGGAACTTCCCAAAGTAAACACAATTGGCGGATCTCCCGCATCCAAAAATGACGCTAGTTCCGGAGATAGACCAGTATCGCCATTGCGATCGTAGAAAGTAAATCCGGTAATGCAAGTCTGTTTTGGCCAGTCGGGTTGAGGAGTTGCGAGAGCTTCTGAAAATAAAGCCAGCACTAAGTCGGGAGAGTTCATCCCTTCAAACATAGAATCGGCAAGGGGAGATAAACCAAGCTGTGTCCGTAACTGTCGCAGGGGTTCATCCCACGAGCTGAATTGATTTTTAGCGAGGCGGATGAGCGCTCCATTAAACCCTGGGCCAAGTATGCGTAGATTCAGCCAACTGGGGAAATTCGCCACCACTGGCGGATCGTAGGCGGAGAGGAACGACATCGGAGACAGTATGCTAGAAACCCAACGAATTCCTGTTTTCTCAACAACGGGCGTTCCTGCGAAGCTGAGGGGGTGTGTCACCAACAGGTCTGCATCGCGCACTGCTGACATCAGATCCGCATAAGTTTCTTGGACATAGGGTAAGATTGCTTGGCGAAAGACGTATTCTGTGCCGTTTTGCTTGTCCATGATCAGACGCACAAGTTCTCGTTGCTGTTCAACGTCTGTGGGAAAATCGGGACGGACTGGGTGAAACTCAAGACCAGCCGCTTCGATTTTGTTACGGTAGAACCCAGCTGTGGCAATTACTGCTTGATGCCCGCGTGCCTTTAATTCTAGGGCGATCGCTATATAAGGATGCAGGTCGCCTAGGGAACCATAAGTGTGTAGAACAATCTTCATAATGGCTACCGTATCTTTTTATAGATGAGTTACTTGTATTACTACAAAACTACGGCGGTTTAAGGGTACTTTCTTCACCCGATTGGTGGACTCTATTGGGTGATTAGGAAGAATTACCCATCATTGTCTTGAGGTGGAAGCGTACCATCTGCCAGTTTCAAGCGCTTAGAGGGAAGATGCGATCGCGCATCCCCTAAAAACACCCTCATCCGGTAAAGGGGATCGCCACAATGAAGTAATGGTAAGTCTTCTTCCCTAGTGGGGTTATGTGATGAGGCAACCCAAAAATTGGTTGATTTGGCGTATAAACAAGAAATTTCGCGTATTGTTAGCTTTAGTGTTGCTGTGTTTGACAGTGCGATCGCTTCCTTATCTGGCACCTGTTCGCGCCAAAGATATTGCCCAGGACACGCAAGCAATAGAATTTAGCGATCGCAATGGACTTGCTCTCGGCACGTTACTCACTCGCGATCAAGAGCATACTGCTGTTGTGCCGCTAAATCGAGTTTCACCCCAGTTTATCAACGCTATTTTAGCTGCGGAGGATAAACGATTTTATCATCACGGGGCGTTGGATCTGAAGGCTGTAGCGCGATCGCTTAAAGATGCAATTCACAGCAAAAGAATTACGTCCGGTGCTTCCACTATTACTATGCAACTAGCCCGGATGTTAGATCCTGTTCCCCGCACTTTGCCGGGCAAAATGCAGGAAATTTGGCTATCTAGGCGACTAGCAGCTGGCATGAATAAAGATGAAATTCTCGCTGCTTACATCAATCGCCTGCCAATGGGAGGAAATATTTATGGTTTAGAAGCTGCTTCCCGCAACTATTTCGATATTCCTGCAAGCGATCTTAATCTTGCCCAAGCTAGTCTTCTCGCAGCCGTTCCTAATAATCCCACCTACTTCAACCCCTACGACCATTGGAAACGCTTAAAGAAACGGCAAATTTATGTCTTAAATCGCATGGTTCAAGACAATTATATCACACGTAATCAAGCAGAACGAGCATATAAAGAAGAAATTTCCCTAGCACCTCGGCAGCAGGGAATTATTGCCGCACCTCACTTTTTATTCTGGGCAGCCAGTCAATTACCTAAGCATGATTCTTCTCAAATTCGCACCACTATAGACCGCCCCTTACAGCAATTTGTGGAAGCCCAAGTTCAGCAGGTAATTCGCACCCTTACCCCCAATAATGTTCATCATGCGGCTGCTTTAGTAATTAACAACCACACTGGAGAAGTTTTGGCTTATGTCGGTTCTCCCGATTATTTTAATGAAGAATCATTGGGACGCAACGATGGAGTTCAGGCATTGCGTCAACCGGGTTCAACTCTCAAACCTTTTCTATATGAATTAGCTTTAGAAAATCGTACTATTCGCCCTAATACAATTTTAGCTGATGTGCCGACTCATTACGCTATTCCCGGCGCAAAACTGTATAGTCCTACCGATTACGATGAAACCTTTCTAGGGCCAGTGCGGGTGCGCCTAGCTTTGGCAAATTCTCTAAATGTTCCAGCGGTGCGGGTGTTAGAAAAGGTAGGCGTACAAAATTTTCTTAATCGTCTGCATCAATTGGGATTTGAGCATTTAACTCAGTCGCCAGAATATTACGGTTTGGGATTAATTTTAGGTAGCGGTGAAGTTAGTCTATGGGAGTTGGCGAGGGCTTATGTCACCTTAGCAAGACTTGGAGAAGCGACACCCCTTGTAACTACATTTTATCAAGCGGGAAATCTGCAAAAGGGGGGATTTCAAAATCGAAGATCGGAATGGGAATTAATTACTGATATATTAAGCGATCGCTATGCTCGTGCTACAGCTTTTGGTGTAGAATCTGTACTAGCTTTACCGTTTCCAGCCGCAGTTAAAACTGGCACTTCTTCCGATTTTCGAGATACTTGGACTGTGGGATTTACCACTGATTACACTGTTGCAACTTGGGTAGGCAATTTCAATGGCGAACCGATGCGACAAGTTTCTGGAGTGACAGGTGCAGCACCTCTATGGAATCGAATTATGTTACACCTGCACTCGCATCAAGAACCCGCCGCTTTTCCGCTTCCAAAAAATCTTGTGCAACGTCCTATATGTGCAATTTCTGGGTTGAAGCCTACACCAGATTGTCCCTCGGTAGTGCAAGAATATTTGTTTACAGAAGATATTAGCAATTATGAGCGTCAGTCACACACTGTTAACTTACCTTCAGAGTATGATGAGTGGCTGGCTAGGCAGGAGCAACCGAGTTTTACTTCTAGTAGTCTAAAGATTTTGTCTCCTCACAATGGCGATTTTTTCCTGTTGCATCCAGGTGAAGAAACGAACCGCACAAGCGCAGAGGGAGGAGAAACGCAACGGTTGGAGTTTAGGTTGGCGGCAATGCCTACGCAGCCTGTAGAGTGGTGGTTGAATGGGGAGAAGTTAGCTACCCAGTCGTCCAATTCTCTATTTTGGCAGCTTCGTCCTGGTAAATGGACTTTGCAAGCTAAAAGCGGTGAAATGATGGATACGGTAAGCTTTCAAGTGCAGTTGGCTGAGTATAGGCAAACACGTCGGGGTTTCTCTATTGCTAAGCCTCCGGTGTTGTCACATTAGACTTTTTGATTTAATAAAGATTAGTATATAGCGTTTCTCAGTTGGGTGGAATATATCCCGGTTCTGACGTTCTCCCCACCTTGCTAGGGACATAGCATTGCCATGTCTCTACATATGTATCGCACCCAACCCTTGAATTGCTATATATAGCAATCTTCAATAGATTGTGAAATATTTTTTCGTTTGTAGATAAACTATTTATCCTACCATCTAATTGTTTATAAAAGTGTAAAATTAAATCACATCTGTTGTCTGGGGCGAGAAAGTCTTTGAAAAAATTTAATTGGTTTGTAAGGGCCATCATAGTCATTGTGTTGATGACTTTGGTTATATTAACTAAAGTTTTGTTTTCGGTTGCTATCACCAAAGATGAAGCTTTTGGTTATCCGGGTTCTTGTCCCATTTGGTCGCCTTCTACCCTTACCTTTCTTGGTACTGCCCAAAATACTACTAGCCAAGTGTGGTTCACTGGTTTTAATGGCATTATTGGTGAGGTATTTTACCCTTCTGTTGATAAAGCGGCTACGGTAGACTGGCAGTTTTTAGTGGGGGATGCTGCTAAAAGTTGGGTGGATGAAGAGAAGCAGGATACTACCAGTCAGGTTAATCTAAATAATACGCGATCGCTTTCTTGGAATATCACCAACAAAGCCAAAAATGGCAAATATCAAATACAAAAAACAATATTCACCGACCCCAACCGAAATACATTAATTCAGCAGGTAACTTTCGCTGCTTTGAGGGGAACGTTAGATAACTTCAAACTTTATACGTTGTACCATCCAGCAATTGGCAACGATGGAAAATCTACCACAGGTTACAACACCAGCTACAACGGTATTGGGATGCTGATTGCTAAAAATTCTACTAATGGTATGGCATCAGCACTAGCAAGCTCTCTGAATTTCAAAAAAGGCATGATATCATCTGGCTTCGTCGGACACAGCGACGGCTGGCAAGATTTAAAAGGTGGTAAAATTGATAATACGATGAACTGGACTTATAAATCAGCAACTAATGGAAACATTGCACAAATGGCGATGTTTGATTTAAGTCCTTATGCCAATCAGAAATCAGTCACCTTTAACTTAGTTCTCGGCTTTGGTAACAACGAAACTAACGCTAAAAAAGTGGCAGCAGAAACTCTGAACGATAATGTTCCTAATATGCTGTCCACTTACAACGCACAATGGAACAGCTACACTAATAATTTAAACAACTTTGGCGGCACTGCTGATACTCAATATTACGTGGCTGCAATGGCACTAAAGGCAGCTACTGACAAAACCTCTGGTGCTATGGTTGCAGGTTTAGGCAATCCTTGGGGTAATTCTAACTACTCAATCTGCAATCCCCTAGGCATCGAAATGCAAGGCGGCTACCATCTAATTTGGCCTCGTGACTTATATAAAACAGCTAGTGCCTTAATTGTAGCGGGTGACTCGGCTACTGCTTCCAAAGCCCTCGACTGGTTGTTAACTACCATGCAACAACCCGACGGACATTTTCTTCAGAATGCTTTTGTAGATGGTACGCCTTATTGGACAGGAATTCAAATGGATGAGACAGCGTTTCCAATTATTTTGGCTTGGAAACTCGGTCGTAACGATTCAACAACTTATACAAATCATATCAAGCGAGCTGCTGATTATATTGTAAAAAATGGGCCGTGGACTCAACAAGAGCGTTGGGAAGAAAATGCAGGTTACTCACCAGGAACTATTGCATCCGAAATTGCAGCTTTAGTCTGTGCCGCAGACATTGCTAAAGTCAACGGTGACACAACTAGCCAAACTAACTATCTCGCGAAAGCAGATTACTGGCAAGGCATGGTGGAAAATTGGACATTCACGACTAGCGGTTCTATCGGCAATGGCAAATATTTTCAGCGGATTGATGATAATGGGAATCCCAACGACGGACACATTTTGAATATAAGCAACGGAGGCGGTTCTTATGATGAACGTTCTATCGTTGATAGCAGTTTTTTAGAACTGGTGCGTCATGGGGTAAAACCGGGAAATAATCCTTAGAGGATGTTTTAAAAGTCGGTTAGATAGCAAAAAAGCTCACTCAGTGTAAGCTGCGAATATGTAGTACACAGCACTGAGAGAGCGTTATGAGTAAAGCTTACCCCAGTAATT
>NZ_JACJOY010000027.1:0-87193 GCF_014695815.1 Trichocoleus sp. FACHB-6 | reverse complement strand
ACATTTTCAAACATAAAGCTTTGATCTCATCGGAATATCCTTGGGGGGCTGTGTAAACATCAATAAACTGACGACCACAATCGACACAAATGTGATGCAAGTTTACCTCGCATCTTACCGTTCTTACGGATATGATTGGAACCGCATTCAGGACATTGCATCAGATTTAGCCTCAATTCATAGCACCATTATCCAACGCCAAAAATAGTTGTATAGCAATTCTATTTGAGTTGTGAGCCAGCCCTTCAGATCCCCGACTTCTCTAAGAAGTCGGGGATCTCGCCTTCACGAATCATTTAGGATAATTTGGGCTGAATGCCAGTAGCAACAAACTATTGACTATTACTTTGCTTCGTGCTGTTCGTAAGCTGATACAATTCTCTCAACTAAGGGATGGCGAATGACATCAGTTTTGGAGAGATAGCAGAAGGAAATACCTTCAACTGACTGGAGGATTTTCTGAGCAACAGCTAATCCTGACTGTTGATGTCCAGGCAAATCTGTCTGGGTGATGTCGCCTGTAACAACCATCCGGGAACGGAAACCAAGCCGAGTCAGAACCATTTTCATCTGCGCTGGTGTGGTGTTCTGGGCTTCATCAACAATCACAAAGGAATTGTTGAGGGTACGACCGCGCATATAAGCTAGGGGTGCGACTTCAATAACGCCGCGTTCCATCAAACTAGGAATTTTCTCTGCGTCGATGAATTCATATAAGGCATCGTAGAGGGGGCGCAGAAATGGATCGATTTTCTGCTGTAAATCCCCAGGCAGAAATCCTAATTTTTCGCCTGCTTCTACTGCTGGACGTGTTAGGATGAGCCGTTCGTACTGATCGCTAAGCAGCGCCTGAACTGCTAAAACTGCTGCTAGGTAGGTTTTACCTGTGCCTGCTGGCCCAATGCAGAAGGTAAGGTCGTTGGTGCGTACTGCCTGGATATACTGCCACTGGGGGAAAGTTTTGGCGCGGATTTCTTCGCCACGACGGTTTCGGGCTAGAACTTCCTCTTGCATGGCTTGCATTTCGTCAGTGCGTCCAGTATCCACGGCGTAGGCGGCGGTGCGGATATCGACTTTGGTGATCCGCTTTCCGTCTTTCCAGAACGGTTTAAGGCTTCGCACTAACTCATAGCAACGGTCTACTTGTTGCTGGGTTCCAGAAATTATCAGTTCTTGTCCGCGCAACACTATAGTTGCACCTGTAGACTTTGCTAGGACTTTGAGGTTTTCTTCCCGATCTCCCGCGAGGGCGATCGCACTATTTGTACTCGGTAGTTGTACTGTCTTAAAGGCCTCTATCATTTATATATTTATGTGAAAGAACGCCCGATTTATCGCTTTGCAGCTCCCAGCTTGGGCGTCCCAAAAAAAAGGCAATCATGTAATCTAAAAGGCAAAAGCCAAAAGAAAGAACTTGTAGGTTTTGATACTTTTTGCTTCATATCGGTCAAAAACCACGATGAAGTATCGTTATTCAATCCCCCAGCTTTAGACATTGGATATTCTTTTTGCTTTTGCCCTTTTACTTTTGACAGATGAGTAGGTTCTGCTCATCTCCCCATTCCCCCATCAAAGCTAAACGCGATCGCTTGAGCGTTTGACAAGTTTTAATTGGTGCGGGATTTGGAAGAAGGTATTGGAGCAGACGGGCGACGGGGTGGATCTTTCTTGGGGCCTTCTCGGTTTTCCGGGGGAGTTTCAAGCGATCGCGCCGGACTTCCATAAATATCTAGATGTACAGATTGTCCAGCAGCAAGGGCAGCCGCTTCAATTACTGTCCGAATTGCCTGAATATTCCGCCCCCCTCGACCAAATACTCGTCCCTTATCCTCACCTTCAAAGGCAACCCTCAGCCAGGCTCGCGTGTTGCCTTGTGACATTTCACAGTCTACGCTCAGTGACTTTGGCGACTCTAAAAAGGCCTGCACCAAAAAATTCACCAGAGCGGCATAATCCGGTTGTACTCCCCCACGAGGGGACGTTCCTACTGGTTTGATGGTTGGAGTTGGTTTACCCAACCCGTTCTCATGAGGTGGCTCTTGCACTGGATTGTTCAAGGACATTAGCTTTTTGCAGAATCCGACGCACAGTTTCTGTGGGCTGCGCTCCTTCTTTGAGTCGCTTGGTTATGGCAGGCTCGTCCAACCTTACTTCATCGGTTCTGGGGTTGTAGAAGCCCAGTTCTTCCAGGGGACGACCATCCCGGCGGGAGGTGCTATGCACCGCTACAATCCGATAGCTAACTTCCCGCTTTTTGCCGAATCGCTTTAATCTCAGTTTGACCATGTTGATGAAGAATGCTCCTTATTGGATTTTAAGCTATTAGCCAGATCCACTTATGAGTAACGAGTTTTGAACTTACAATTATAACTCATAATTCATCGCCCGTTCTCTGTTTCCCTCGTTAAGAGTCAGAGACTCTTAACGAGAAACTGCTAATTTTTAACTTTTAGAGAGTGCCGAAGCCTTTCTTCTTCTTCTCCTTTTTCTTTTTCTTGCCTGGGTTTCCTGCCGAGTAGCCGCGCCAACCGGGTTGAGAAGGCTGATTACCGCCGCCCATACCGCCCATGCCGCCGCCCATCATTCCGGGCATACCGGGGAAGCCGCCCATACTCATTTGCTGCATGGCTGTTCTCATTTTTGTGAAATCAGTTACCAGCTTGCTCACATCTGATTCTAGATAGCCAGCACCACGGGCAATCCGGCGACGGCGACTAGGAGACTTGGCTAATAAATCCGGGTTGGTGCGCTCCTGTTTGGTCATGGAATTAATCATTGCTTCCGTCCGCTTTAGCTGGGTTTCTCCCTGCTTGAGCTGTTCGTCGGAAATCTTGTTCATCCCCGGAATCATCTTCAGGAGTCCCCCCAGAGATCCCATATTCTTCAAGAGCCGCATCTGCTTGAGGAAGTCGCTAAAGTCAAACTTAGCCGAGAGCATTTTTTCCTGCATCTTCTCGGCATCTGCTAGGTCGATTTCCTCTTGGGCTTTCTCCACGAAGCCGATAACGTCTCCCATGCCCAAAATCCGGGAAGCCATCCGGTCAGGATAAAAAGGTTGCAGGGCTTCGACCTTTTCACCCACGCCGACAAATTTAATCGGCTGTCCAGAAATCTGCCTTACAGAAAGCGCCGCACCGCCACGACTGTCGCCATCTAGCTTGGTAAGGATGGCACCAGTAATGCCAATCTGTTCGTGGAAAGTACGGGTGAGATTTGCTGCTTCTTGCCCGGTCATGGCATCCACCACCAGCAACGTTTCGTGCGGCTGGACGGTTTGCTTGATTTTGGCTAATTCAGCCATCATGTCTTGGTCAATTTGGAGGCGACCAGCAGTGTCAATAATTACCGTGTCTACACCGTCTGCCTTAGCTTGTGCGACACCTTGCCGCGCAATTTCCACTGGGTTCGCGTCTGTACCAAGTTCAAACACTGGCACGTCAATCTGTTTGCCCAACGTCACGAGCTGGTCAATGGCTGCGGGACGATAGATATCTGTTGCTACCAGTAAGGTACTGCGATTTTGCTTGCGGAGATACAAAGCTAGCTTTGCCGTAGCTGTGGTTTTACCTGTTCCCTGCAAGCCAGCCATCAAGACGATGGTGGGGGGCTTATCGGCTGAGGCGATGGGAACATTGGTTTCTCCCATTACTTGCACCAGCTCATCGTAAACAATTTTGATGAACTGCTGGTCGGGGCGGACTCCTGAGATTACCTCAGCACCTTGCGCCTTGGCTTCGACATCGGCGATAAAATTTTTGACTACCTGGAGATTGACATCCCCTTCCAGCAATGCGCGACGAACTTCTCGCAGCGCATCTTGGATGTTGGATTGGGAAATTTTGTCCTGACCTCGTAGTGTTTTCCAGGCAGATTCTAGGCGTTCAGCAAGTGCGTCAAACATATTATTTGTATTTTTTGGTTTAGATAATTATCCTGCTTATCAAAGTGATGAGGATTAAGTGGGAGAGGAACTCAGGGTAGAGGGGATTATTAATTGCCAATTACCCATTGCCAATTACTCATTTGATAACTGCTCCCCAAAGCGCTGTGAAAGGGCATTGGTTATATTAACCAATTTTTGTTTAAAAAAAATGCGATCGCAATATTCTAAGCGGATCTTTGTCAGAGGGGTTAGACACCCTCTGGGAAGACAGTATCATTTGTGTAAATTAAAACGATTACATAACCTGCAATTGTGGAGAACATTGAAATTAAGATCAGCTGGTTGTCTCTTAGAGCTGAAACTGTGGTAGTTTTAACCCCTATCTATACAGGGTAATCGTTTTCGCGCTTGTCTGTGATGCGGCTTCAAGCTTGAGTTTGACTCGTATCAACCAGACTTCCACTACTTCTTATTAGTAACCAGAAGCCTTTTGTAAACGCCGACATTGAAACGGGAAGGGTACAGACGGTGCCAGGGATCACTGAAAGCCAGTTTGCCCGCGTGTGGGCCGAAGCAGCAGCTTAAAAGGGAAAAAGGCAGAAGAAAGAGGAAAGATTCCTTCTTTTGCCTTTTTTTGCCCCTTTTTGAGACTCACAACTTACTTTAGCCTAGCCATATCTCGTTTCAAGCCAGAGGCGATCGCTGTGCTTAGCTTTTCAAGAGGATTGCGATCGCATAAAAGTCTTTCTTAGGAAGCGCTCAGCACCGAGTCTGGACGACACGCTTTAAGTCCCAGCGCGGGATTATTACGATAGGAAGCTTCTGGAACCCAGACATTGACACTGCGATCCAAAGATACGCAGTAGATATATCCCACATCCTGAGCGAACTTCATTCCTACTCGCAAGTTAGAAAAATCGTCTTCACACATCTCGTAGCCAAACCGCACCAGAATCTGAGCCGCTAAGCACTCAGGTGTATCGCTGTTTTCTCCACAGGTTTCTCGTTCTTGCCAAAACTTATCTAGAAATCGCTTGAGAATGGGTAAAACCTTATTAGGGCTACCATTCCGGCTGGCATAAATGATGACAGGGTTGCCCTCTACGAGAATATGACACGATGTAAGCATTTTTTTATTTCCTAGTCAGTTATATCTTCTGGACTGAGCTACAGAGTTGATGTCTTCCCAATATATGTCTTTAGCCTACCTATCTGAAGTATTAAATCAAACTTTTGGAGGATGTAGTAGTTTCAGATTTGTCGGTTGTTCGTCAAATTTTACAGCCTTTGCCTGCCGACCAGTATCGGCTATGCAAAATCGGAATCGCGATGCTACCTGCTCCCAAGATTATTTGTGAATTTTTGTTTAAAAACCAGTTTTGTAAATTTAGATACAGAATTTTCTGTTATATTGAATAAGTAAGGGAAAAAAACGACCTTTAAACATCACTTAAGCAACACGGAGAAACCTGGTATGTCTACTCAAGAACAAGCTCGCGCCCTCATGATGCGTCATCATCACATCATCAAGAACCGTCAGCAATCCATGCTAGGTCGCACAGCAGCTGAAGTGGGTATGGATGTTGAAGGATCTGAATACTGGAACCACATTCAGGGACAGCCTCATCCCAGCTTCCGAGCCAGCTATGACCGCAGCAATGCTTCACTGAGCTAGGTTTATTGCAATTAATCGGCTAGAGTCCGTTTTCGATAGTGGTGTAACAATTCAATAAGGCTTTCCAAAGCCTGTGAATAAATGAATCGATTTGAATCAGGGCATTCTTCAAGCAGAAGAATGCCCTGAAGCTTTTTGAGCATAGTTGGGAAGCCACCCCTATGCGTGGATTAAGAGCGCACGAGAGTGCGTGGCTGTTGAAGAATTTTATTTTACCTATGCGTTTTGGGTTAAATTCTCAAAGACCAAACGTACAACTATAGCGTTTCTCAGTTGGGTGGAATATATCCCGGTTCTGACGTTCACTGTTCAGTCCACCTTGATAGGGACATGGCAATGCCATGTCCCTACAGATGTATCACACTGATCACTCCTCATTTTTTGGCAATACCCGCAACATTTGGTTGCCACCTTTTTGAAATTCATAAGGTACTTGTTTGATTCCCAAGTTGTAGCCTTGTGCTTCTAATTCTTCCATAACTGGCACGAGCATTGGTGACGCTTCTCCAGAAAGATGCAAAAGGGGAAAAATTCGCACTTCTTTGGCAACGCGGCAAAGTTCGATAATTGAGTTGATGTGAAAGTCTTGTGAGAGAAAATCAGAATAGGTAAATAAGAAATGACCGCACAAGGCTAAATCAAATTGATTGGCCTTGAAGGGCAAAACAGGTAATTCAGCGGTTATGTATCGCTGTTGTTGAATTCCTAAGGGCAAGTCTTCGAGAAATTGCTGCATGGCTAACATCCGAATTTTCCCCATTTGTTCTGGTGACTGGATATTCTGCCAAACGTATCTGTCGAGGTTGGCTTGAACGCCGTCTATAACTTGTTGGTAGGTTTCTTGGATACGCTGTTGAATTTCACTGGCGGTAAACTGATATACGGGATCGCAAGATCTAACTTTGTACCCTTGGCGTGTCATCTCAATATTAAAGCTGGCAGGGCCACCAGCACAATCAAGAATTGTCCTTTGGAGGTCGTCAGGAGTTAGGTGAAACATCCCACTATATTCTTTTAATGAACGTCCCCAAGGAATGACACTTTCAAGCTTTAATCCCATATGTTTTTTTAGCGCGATTTTGTTTATGAACTACCCAATATTTTCCTTGACTCGTTAAAAGCAAAAGACTGGGAATGCTCCCCTTCAAGGTAGAGTCTCGACCTTCACAACTGGAGGTTCTGCCAAGTTCTCGTTAAGAGTCAGAGACTCTTAACGAGAGAAAGTTAGGTTTAAGCGGCTTGGGAAGTTCAAGACGCATTGACGGCGTTAAACTTTCTGCAACAAAACTTGATTTAATTTGCCGCTGCGGTAGCCTTCTAAATCGAGGGTGACGTAGATAAAGCCGAATTCCTGAAAGGCGGAAACTAGAGTTGGTAAATCGGTGGTTAAGACAAATTCTTTGATTTGCTCTGGTGATAACTCAATTTTGGCCGTATCGCCATCGGAACGGACTCGGAGATTAGATAAACCTAGCTTACGCAGATAAATTTCGGCTCTTCCGACTCGTTGCAGTTTGCTGACGGTGATTTCTTCGCCGTAGGGGAAGCGGGAACTCAGACAGGGTTGAGCGGGCTTATCCCACCAGGAAAGTCCTAATTGTTTGGAGATTTGACGTACTTCGGCTTTGCTTATTGTGAGTTCTGCTAAGGGCGATCGCGCTCCTCGTTCTTTCGCCGCCTTAATTCCTGGTCTATAATCTCCTAAATCGTCGGCGTTGACACCATCCACGACGTAGGGATAACCGAGTTCAAGGGCTAACGGTTTCAGGGTGTCGTGCAGTTCGCTTTTGCAGAAATAGCAGCGATTGACAGGATTCGAGGTGTAGTTGGGGTTGTCCATTTCGTGGGTTTGCACTACTTTATGGGCAATTCCAATTGCTGCTGCTTGGATACGAGCATCTTCTAGTTCTTCTGGAAGAAGAGAAGGAGAAACGGCGGTTACGGCTAAGGCGCGATCGCCTAAAACGTCATGTGCAATCTTGGCAACTAAGGTGCTATCGACGCCTCCGGAATAGGCAATCAGAGCCATTTCCATTTCTGCAAATAAGGTTTTCAGTTGCTCAAGTTTTTGATCAATCATGGTTAGTTAAAAAAAATTGAACCGCTCCAGGCAAGAAAGTACGCAGAGGAAGAGAAGGCTGCATGAGAGTTACTTTTTTACGGTAGCGAATTTTGGGCGGTTTTTGATGAATCTTGGGGCTGTATTGGTAGGTGTAATGTAAAGCAGGAGCCGCTTAAGAGTTTTGACTTTACTGTAATCTCGCCACCGTGTAGTAATGCCAGTTTGCGGCATAGAGCCAAACCTAAACCGGTTCCTTCATATTGGCGATTCAGTCCGCTATCTAGCTGCTGAAACGCTTCAAAGAGGATAGTTTGCTGGGCTTCGCTAATGCCAATACCAGTGTCAATCACTGAAAATAAGATGGTGTCTGCGGTTTTTTCTACGTTGAGCGTTACTAAACCAGTTTCTGTAAATTTCACTGCATTAGACAGCAGGTTTACCAAAATCTGTTCCAAGCGGTGGTTATCAGCTATGCAAGTTGTAATATTTGGCGCAATATATACTAATATTTGTAACCCTTTTTTTTGCGCCCGTTCGCGCACAAGTTTAACAGCATCCAGACATATTTCTTCTACTAGCAGTGTTTCTAAAGTTAATTATTCTTGACACGCTTCAATTTTAGATAAATCCAGAACGTCATTAATCAGTTCTAATAAATGATTGCCAGATGAACTAATAGCAGTGAGGTATTCTTGCTGTTTTTGGTTGAGTCTCCCAAAAACTTGATCTAATAGCAGGCGCGAAAACCCTAAGATGCAGGTTAGGGGTGTTCGCAGTTCGTGGCTCATGGTGGCGATAAATTCGCTTTTGGTACGATTGGCAATTTTTGAGAGTTGTTTTTCTTCCTCTAGTTCTTGGGTACGCTCTCTGACTTGCTGTTCTAGGCGTTTGTAGGTTTGAGCATTGTAGAGTGCGATCGCACTCTGGTCAGCAATTCTTTCTAATCGGTGAGTTTGGTTTGTCTTTGCTTTTAGATAATTCACGCCTGCCTTATCTTCTAAACAACTATTAAATAAATTTAAGGGTATTTCTTGCTTTGATTGCTGGAGTAATTTTAGTATCTCCATACTCATTTCTTCCAGGGAAATATCTAATAATACTGCATCATAGCTTTGCTCCTGCAATAGTTTCTGACAAGCAGCAGAAGTTGCGGCAACATCATAAGTAACAGCGGCTACTGCTTTGTGCAGCCTTTTAATAATCAGCTCTACATCCAAACTTGATTCTGACACTATCAGTAGGCGGAGGTTAGCTGGTTGGGGTGCTAGTGGCGGCTCCGGCATTACCAAGAGAAAGGTTTGAAATAAAACTAAAGATTAAAGAGTGGTTTTATACTCTCGCTATCGCGCCTTAACTAACTTTACACCTGTAGTTAAAATTCACGCCTTGAAAAAATTAGGATAGCGATCGCCAAGACTAATACAGTGTACAGCAAGCCATACACAGCATTGCTTAAAAGTGTTATTGAGTCAGGCAAAATTCCATAAACTGCCTGATTTTTTAGGTCTAGTCTGGATAAGTCTGGTAATACCAGATATAGGGCTTGAGTTAGGCGTTCAATATCGGCATTGCGGCTCAAGTTCCCTAGTGCTAACAAATCCCGGCTGGAATGCCCCATTAAATAAATTCCAAAAGTTAGCAAAGTAGCGAGCAAGGAGCTAGTAAAAACGCCTAACATCAACGCAATACCAGTTAATAAGCATAACTTAAAAAATAGGTAGAGTGCGGCAATCAAAATGCTAACTACTGGGTACGAAATCTGAGCCAAACTCAAAAAAGCCAGATAAATTCCAGTCATTAGTGCCACTAATACACCCAGCACCGCTGATAGTCCTAGTTGTTTGCCAATAATAAATTCAGCGCGGCTAATTGGCTTAGGAATTAACACCAAGACTGTGCGCTTATCAATTTCTTTGTTGATCAGCCCTGTGCCAACAAATATAGCGACAATTGAACCCAGTACATCAATTGCTGCCAGACCTACATCTAAAAGCATTTTATCTTCTGTTGTTGCCGCAACTTCTGGTAGCAATCGCCACGCTGCTGCCATCACAAGAGCATACAAAACGATGAGATAAAGGACGCGATCGCGTATTACTTCCCGAAACGCATTGGTAGCGATCGCTAAAGTTCTCTTCAAGCTTCCAATCATTTCTTTAAACACATTGCTTTGTCTTGGTTTTGCTGTACTTAAACTCATTGTTATTCTGAATTAATACTTATTTACTACAACGATTTATTATATTTTATTACCCTTGACTTCTGGCTGCTTGATTCTGCTTTAAGGTACTGGCTGGTTGACAGCTGACTTGAGCGACCGGAGTTGCTTGTCCCTTAGTTTCGTTGGATGTCGCCTCAGAATTAGTATCTGCTTGCTCATAGGTTTGAGTAATCTGGCAAGACTTGTTTATGTAATATACTTCAGGTTGAGATCGCGGCCCTTGCCAAATTGCCAGTAATTGTAAGTTATAGCCTGAGTTAATTGACGATATTTTAGACGTATATTGCCACCATAAATCTTCCTCAACATTAGGAAGCCCTTTGATCGCTTCCTTTTTAAGGGCATCTATGCGCGGTTGCGGTTGTAGCAGCCATCGTTCCACTTCTGACCAAGGTTTATTATCCAACTCTTGGTTTAAAAGTGGTTCCATAAAGTCTAAAACTATGGCACCTCTGGGAGGTATCGGCTCTGTAGATTCCATTCTAAACATAAAAGCACTTTCGCTAAAGTCATCGGACATTAAGGTGGGATATTCACTCAACCAATTTTGAGCTACAAAATAAAATTGAATCCAGCAGCTAATCAGTATATTGCTGGCAAGCAAAATTAAGTCTCTTTGACGAATTGCTGGTTTAGGCAATGTTAATTTCATGCCTTGATCGAGAAAATCTGGGACAATAGCAATCAGTGCCGATAATGTAGGCCAGATTATCAAGCCCGCCTCTTGTTCTTCCGGCGTTCGATGGCCAAATACGAAAGTACAGATTAAGGCCCCCGTAATCCAAGGACTCAGATACAGATTGCCAATTTTTATTTTGTTTTCTGTGCTAGCCCAGCTTGTCCCAGCAATTAAAAATATCCATCCCCAAAAACTAATAAAATCTCGCGCTTCATCGGTTGTCAAAAGAGACATTATCCAAGAAAATGTACTTAGATAAATTAGTGTCTTCCAAGAATAAGCACGAGAAGGTATGAAAGGCTCGATTAGCGACTGCAAAAATTTAAAAAAATCTTTTATGTCTACTACGATCCAAAACATTGCTAATTTCCTTGCACTAAAAAATTAACCTCAATCATTTTTTTTGGTCGGGAAATGCCTCAAAACCTAAAAAGTTATATAATTTCCGAACGAATCAAAAATATAATAACTAAAATAACACCATAACTACAGAAAGTTGCTTGAAACATTATATTTGCTAGATTCGGACGTTCTTGGGTTTCAACGTTACGAGCGGTAATAGTTTTTAGCTTCCTTTCTTGGGGTTCAGATGTAGTTGGTTTAGGTGGCTCGATTAAAAATTGAATTAATTGTAAAAAATTTAATTTTAAGAGATAATTAGACAGGAAAACAATAAATATTGTTAAAATTAGCTGCGTTGTATATGTTGAAGATTGGTTAATTGTAAAAAAAGCATCAAAAAAAATGTAACTAATTACCTGCGCTCTCAGTTCCACTGGCAGCAAAGGCAAAACATAAAAGAAAATCCACCATCCTACAATACTTGAGAGTAAGTTAATCAACATAGCATAGTCGGCGCTGGTTTGGCGACCAAGGTTAAGATTTCTATGTAGAATGAATGATTCTATAGCGATCGCTACCAGTAAAAAGAGAAATTGAAATAAAATCGTAGGCAGGGGGAAAACATTTGAACCCATAAGACTGTCTCCCTAACTTCTAGTTAACAAAGTTGCAAAGAGTGGAAATCGTTTTTTGTTTGTTGTGTTGGTTGCACTGACACAGGGGAAAAAAGCACCACAAACAGACTACTTATTCCTAGTGTAGATTTATACGGCGTTGGATACACAACAGCTTAACTCCTGTAACGTCTTGTGCCTTGCTCCTTTTCAATTTAAACTTCTAATCTGCTATCGTTATCAATTTGTGGCAGCTGAGATTTCATGAGAATTATGAACAGAACGGGGATTGGCATTCGCACGGCGCAAGCACGTTCTGAGCGTATTGTTGGGCAGATTCATGTTTACGATGGAGCCGGGAAGGGGAAATCGCAAGCGGCGCTGGGTGTCGTTTTGCGTTCAATTGGGCTAGGTATTAATACAGATTTGGCAACGCGAGTGCTGCTGCTGCGGTTTCTCAAAGGGCCGGGACGCGCCTATGATGAAGATGGCGCGATCGCAGCTTTACAGCAAGGTTTCCCGCACCTGATTGACCAGGTTCGCACGGGACGAGCAGAATTTTTTACCAAAGAGGAAATTACGCGCTTTGACACACAGGAGGCGGAACGCGGCTGGGATGTGGCAAAAGGCGCTCTAGCATCTGACCTCTATTCTGTCCTGGTTCTAGACGAACTGAACCCGGTTCTAGACTTAGGTTTGCTGAGTGTGGATGAAGTCGTGCAGACTCTCAAGCATAAACCCCAAGAGTTAGAAATCATTGTCACAGGTAGAGCCGCGCCGCAACAACTGCTAGATATTGCCGATTTGCACTCGGAAATGAAGCCTCACAAACACCCTGCATCTGAGGAAAATTCGATTTCGGGAATTGAAATCTACACGGGTGCTGGTAAAGGGAAGTCTACCAGTGCGCTAGGCAAAGCGTTGCAGGGAATTGGACGCGGGATTAGTCAGGATACTTCGCACCGAGTCCTGATTATGCAGTGGCTCAAGGGTGGTACTGGCTATACTGAGGATGCCGCGATCGCTGCTTTGCAACAATCATATCCGAACCTGGTAGATCATCAGCGCTGCGGGCGGGATGCAATTGTCTGGCGGGGACAACAGCAAGAGCTAGACTATGTGGAAGCAGAACGAGGCTGGGATATTGCCCGGACTGCGATCGCGTCTGGTTTGTACAAAACTATCATCCTCGACGAACTCAATCCCACAGTTGACTTAGAATTATTGCCGCAACAGCCGATAGTAGAAGCTTTGTTACGCAAACCCCGCGACACAGAAGTTATCATCACCGGACGTTGTTTGAATACACCAGCTTATTTTGATCTGGCCAGCGTCCACTCGGAAATGATTTGCCACAAGCATTATGCTGACCGAGGCGTTGACTTAAAGCGAGGAGTAGATTTTTAGGCTTTCAGTTAAGTTAAACTGCCTTCACATCTTTGTAAGACATCTTGCCTCTCATCTTTATGCAAACTTGCCTTTGCTGCCAAACTTGCTCTAGTCGTTCTAAACCTTCTTCAGTGTACCGCTTGGCTTCTTTTTGAATAGCTGACCAAATGACTGCCAGCGCTTCCAAATTAGGACAACAGCGCAGCAAGTCGCAGCAAGCGGTTATCCACTGTTCCAAGCTGCGATAGCTGACGAAGTAGCCGCCTCTACCTTCGATATGTACCCAGAGGACGTGTTGCCACTTTTGCCAATTCAGGATGCGTCTGGAGTCAATGTTGAGGTGTTTGGCAAGTTGTCTCAGAGTGATGACAAAGGTTTGCGGGTTGATGTGGCTACGAAGCAGGGACATGGCAATTTTGCGGTTCAGACGCACTGGTTCCTATTGGTTACCATCTATCTTACACTAATCGTATCCAAAAGGAAACATTTACTAGACCGTGAACCTCTGAGACGATCAAAGTTATGGGAAAAGCAGGCAAAGCACTTAGAAAGGTATTGGATACCCATAACATCAGCCAAAATCGTCTGGCAATGACAATGGGGATTCGGCGATCAAATGTAAGCCGCTGGGTGAGTGAAGTGAGAGATCCCGTGGCTGAGACGATGCTTGAGATTTGGAAGGCGCTTCAGAAGATCGATCTGGTCGCTGCGGAGGAGTTTATCAGGCTGTATTTGGATGACTCTGCTGAGGATGAGGCGCAGTCTTAATCTTAAGTTCACCTAGATACACTCGCTTCCCAGTTCCCGGTTCCAATTATCTAATTCAATTTTTTCAATAATAGGACTTACCCACTGGAAGGAAATCAATTTCCTGGCCCAAAGCCTAAGTCAGTTTCAACTGACTAAAAAACCTCAAACAAACCCATTTCAATGGGTTTAAGCTTTGAGCCGGAACTTTAGTTCACGGCAACTGCATAAGTCCTGAATAAATTTGAGGAAACAGAATTTCTAAGGCTACCGTCCCAAGAATTACCGGATATAGGTAAACGCGAGCGGAATTTATCAGTTAAATAGTTGGGGATTGTTCAAATTCACAGAAATTGTTGAATAACTAAACAGTCCTTGAAAAAAGCGCGATTTTTTGCCGTTTGTGTAAGTCCTATATAGTCTTTCAAGAAAATCCATGAAAAACATTGTTTCTCGATATTCTCTATTGTTTGTCCTAGGAGTTGTAGCCTTCGTGCCACTAGGCGACATACTCTCCCCAGGTAGCAGTCAAGCACTTCCTAGCGTTGCTCCAGAAGTTTCCTTGAAGCAGCTTTCCCCATCAGTCAGCCAAAAGCAAGTTCCATCTAAACGCCGTGCAAGTACACAGCGGTACACTAATTCTACCTATGGTGTTACTTTTAGCTACCCCAGCAATTGGCAACCTACCCAGGGCTATGAAAACCGAGAACGCTTCAGTGGTGCTGATGGATTTTTCCACGTAACGGGGCTGTTGACACCGCCGCCGTCAACTATACAGGATGTTTGTAATAATGAAGCACGGAATCATAGACTAATTCCCTATGGTACTCGTCCCCAGGTGCAGCAGTTGCAAATACAGGGTCGCCCAGCGTGTTTAATTTTGCCTTCGGCTGACCAAGACAAGGCACTGGAAAGAATGGCAACGCTCATTGTCCGCTATCCGAATTCGATTCGCCTGAACGGGACAGACGACAGTTACTTTATGTTGCATTCCAACAAGGAAAACATTCGCCAGATTACTAGCAGACTAAGATTTACAATGCCAAGGCGATAGTACAGCCGTAAAAAGCTGATTTCAGTGAGTGTGTTTATTTAGATAGCAGTTACAAAAGTTATTCGATTTAAGTGGTAAGTACCTGTGCAGAATAAATTACATAAGCTGGCCTTGCTACATAAGGCTTTCAATAGCATTTAATGTGTAATTTATTTTGCATATCCACTTATACTTGTCTAGCAAAAAGAATGCGATCGCGCTTTAACTTCAGTTAATTAACCAGAGTTGCACTTTCGCTCAAAACAAACTCAGCGTGTGAGGACAGAGGCGGAGATTCCGACGCTGCAATTTCTTTAAGAACCTGATAGACAACATCCCGATTTTTGGAGTTAGTTGAATGCAAAATCTCTTTATATAAAGCACAAGACAAATCATCATTTAGAATTCCGTAATGAAGAGTTTTTGTCCACTCTGGCGCACGGACAATTAGCTCAGGAATAACATCAATAAGCGCTTGAAACTGTTCCTTTGCATCAAAAGACTCCAGAAAATGGATTAGGCCATACATGACCTCGTGATGCTCGCACTCATCGTCTAAAACTAGATGCAATTCTGGCAAATATTCATTTTTCGGATGCTTGGCAAGTTGAGCCATAGCTTCATCAAAAGCTACGACCTCGGCACGCGATCGCATAAATCTATTAGCTTTCATAATTTCAATCAAGTTATTATCGCTCATCTTCTATTCCTCACTTTGTTAAAAGTACCTACCCAAGTTAATTTATTTTGCTTGATGACCTGCTGTAAGCTACGCCGAATATCAGGCGTATAAAGTCCTTGTTGGCGATAAATCAATCGTACATCCCACACTTCACGAGCAAGAGCCTGTCTTGGAGAAACGCTCAAGTCGGGAGACGATCCATAAGATAAAGTCTGGCGATGACGACCAGCCGCTCCCGGATACGGCTGCTCCATCCATATCGAAATCCCCTTATTTCTGGTATAACCAGACACTTTTGCTTTCATAAACGCATCGGACGGAATGTGATGCGCTGTGAGGTTATCATCTCTACGTCTCGCCTTGTTTAATTCACCATAAGTTGCAACAGAACCCTCACCAGGAACCAGTTTAGCCATCTGACCAGTTACTTTTTCTGCATCACCAACAGTATCATTGATCTTCTAAGTGGTAATGGAAGCGATCGCATTTTTGTTGTGGAGTGGGGGAGAATGCGATCGCGTCCCTCCATCCTCCTGCCGCGAAAACAAGCCACAATAGTTAACAGACTCGCCCAGAGCATCCTAAAATCAGAGATTGCCCCTAGAAGTTCCTAATCATGTCCTTAGAAGATATCCGCGCTACGCGGTTAGAGAAAGTCGAACAACTCAAGCAGTTAGGGCTGAATCCCTACGCTTACAAGTGGGAAACTACCCACCATGCAGCTCAATTGCAGGAAAAATACGCAGATTTGTCCAGCGGCGAAGAAGTTGACGTAGAAGTAGCCGTTGCTGGGCGCATCATGGCGCGGCGCGTGTTCGGTAAGCTTGCTTTCTTTGCCTTGCAAGACGAAACTGGCACAATTCAGCTGTACTTGGAGAAGAAAAGAATCGAAGAAGGGATGGCGGATGTCCCAGATGCTTTTAACACAGTCAAGCAGCTGACAGATATGGGGGATATTCTGGGAGCCAAGGGGACAATTAAACGCACGGAAAAGGGCG
Organism: Trichocoleus sp. FACHB-6; assembly: GCF_014695815.1. NCBI lineage: Bacteria > Bacillati > Cyanobacteriota > Cyanophyceae > Leptolyngbyales > Trichocoleusaceae > Trichocoleus > Trichocoleus sp. FACHB-6. The sequence continues at coordinate 70,868 of NZ_JACJOY010000027.1, read as the reverse complement.
AATTATCTGTCTACGTTAAAGAGTACGCGATACTTACCAAGTCTCTGTTGCCTTTACCGGATCAGTGGCACGGACTTACGGATGTCGAGAAGCGGTATCGTCAGCGTTATGTGGATTTGATCGTAAATCCGGAGGTGCGGGAAACTTTCCGCCGTCGCGCTAAGATTACGGCTGGGATTCGTCGGTATTTAGATGAGTTGGGTTTCATTGAAATTGAAACGCCAGTGTTACAGAGTGAAGCTGGCGGTGCTGATGCGCGTCCTTTCATCACCTATCACAATACGCTGGATATGGAGTTGTATCTGCGGATTGCCACAGAACTCCATCTGAAGCGGCTGATTGTAGGTGGGTTTGAGAAGGTGTTTGAATTGGGGCGGATTTTTCGGAATGAGGGGGTTTCGACTCGCCACAATCCGGAATTTACGACGATTGAGGTTTACCAAGCCTACGCCGATTATCACGACATGATGGCGCTGACGGAGGGGATTATTACCACCGTTGCCCAAGAGGTGCTGAATACGCTGGAAATTACCTACCAGGGTGAGGCGATTGACTTAACTCCACCTTGGCGTAGGGTGACAATGCACGACTTGGTTCAGGAAAAGACAGGGTTAGATTTTAACTCTTTTCAATCTCTTGAGGAAGCAAAAGCAGCAGCTACTCAGGCGGGGATTGAGAATGTGCAAGAATGCGAATCTATTGGGAAACTTCTCAACGAAGCTTTTGAGCAAAAGTGTGAAGCTAATTTGATTCAGCCGACATTTGTGCTAGATTTTCCTGTAGAAATTTCGCCCCTGGCTAAGCCGCATCGCTCCAAGCCTGGTTTGGTGGAACGGTTTGAGTTATTTATTGTAGGACGAGAGACGGCGAATAGTTTCTCGGAGTTGACAGATCCAATCGATCAGCGCGAACGTTTGGAGGCACAAGCGGCGCGGAAGGCGGCGGGAGATTTGGAAGCGCAAGGCGTGGATGAGGATTTCCTGACGGCGTTGGAGTATGGAATGCCGCCTACGGGTGGTTTAGGGATTGGAATTGACCGCTTGGTGATGGTGCTGACAGATTGTGCGAGTATTCGGGATGCGATCGCATTCCCTCTCCTAAAGTCGAACAGCAGCTTTATTAAAGCCTTTGACTATCACTCAGAAACTAAAACACTCCGCCTCGAATTCGAGAATGGAAGTATCTACAACTATCACGATGTACCTGATAGCGTCTATCAAGCTTTAAAGAGCGCACCGTCAATTGGTCAATACTACAACGCCTTTATTAAGGAAAAATACGGCTTTGACCATGTGAAGTGAGCCACAAGCCCCGTCACCCCACTCTAAGAGCGGGGTGGGGTGACGAAAAATTATGGATAATGGAACGTCAAAATAATTAATTCGACACTTCCGCCATTTCAATCACGCGACCTTCGAGATCCTTCACCAAGAAATTCAGTGGCTTGTCGCGGCGAATTTTGTGCTTGACACCGCGAATTTGTACTCGCAGCAGCACCATCTCTAAACAGTCGTGGTCAAAACATACGTGGCGTTGCTGATTTTTTCTGCCCAAACTTGCGCCAGAGATGATGTGTAGCTGAGTATTCTTTTTCAGCTGATACCACAAACCATCGTTACCGCTAAACTTTTGGGTAGCGGTGCCTCCCAAAGTCGGTGAGAGGTAAAGAGGATCGATGGCGGTAGCGCCCAGGGTTTGCTCATAGTTGTAGTAATAGTGCAGTGGCACTTCTGCTACGGGCAAATCTAGCAAGCCTTCGTACAACTCTCGCGCCATATCTAAGTCGGACACCATGATGGTGTGGACTTTCGGGGCGCTAGTGAGGAACATCCACATGGCACCCGCGTAGGCTACCAATAGCATTACCATAATGCCTTGTGTGGACAAAAGACCGTCTAGAGGCAATTCCGGAAAGAAAGACCCTAAATAAAAGATGTTCAGCACAGAAGGAATAATACTAACCGCTAGAATCATGAACTTACGAGGCGCTTGCCAACCCAATGAGAGTTCACAAAATTGCTGTTACTGTTCTGCACAGTGTAAATTTTTGAGAACTCAGAGGATACTCTTTTAGGGTAGCTTATTGTATCAAAATTTCAATCCCTATTAGGGATTTAGACCGCTGTCCGGGCAAAATTATACTTGAATTTAGGTATAAGGTCTAAAATAAACCAGCAATACTTAAAAAAGGGCAAATAGCGATCGCTTGTCTACTCGTGTGTTGGCAGATGCGATCCTGAAGCGATCGCATCTGCCAACACATCAGGATATATTAGAATCGTCGGTGCCGATTTCACACTCCTGGCAACTAAGCTCTCTTATTGTGCAGATTCCTCATTTTCCGGAAAGCAATCATCCGATTGTCAAATCGCTGTTTCATTACAGCGATCAGGAATTACTCACGTTGTTTCAGCGTCACCCTGAACAGGGACGCTTTTTCACCGCGATTTTCTGTCGCTACAGTTCGATTGTATATACGTTGATTCAGCATTTAGCGCGATCGCCTGTACAGGCAGATTATCTATTTGCCCTCACCTGGCGGCACATTTACTTTGAGCTAGGCGGTTTGGATTTGCGCGACGTTACCGGGACTGGGTTGCTAACTTTCCAGAACTGGCTAATTAATATCACGGCTGTTTGTATCAACCAGGCAGAATTGCCACCTGTAGAAGCAATTCATTACAACCTACAAGCTGCTTCTCCGCCGCTGTGGTGTTATGTAGAACAAGCTTTAGAGCGATTTCCGCCGATGCTGAGGTTGATGGTTTTGATGGCGCAGACTTTTAACTGGAGCGATACGCGAATTGCTGCTTATTTACAGGCGGAAGGAGAGGCAATTTCTCCGGCGGCGGTGCGAATCAAGCTAACTGAAGGTTATCAACTATTAGAAGCATCATTACCAGAAGATATTCGCGCAATTTATCTGTTGGGGGATAGACAAGCAAGCAAAGGCGAGAGGAGCTACCAGGTATGAGTTATAGGGAGCGGGGATGGTTATCGGCAGTCAGCTTGGGGTTAAAACCCCAGCTTAATAGAGCAATTCGGTTAAAACAGACATCTTGCACCAATAAGCCTTGGCGATTAGAAATCGCACCTATACAAACCAAGTCCGCGCAGCCGGACTTAAGACAAGTCGAAGGTTTTGAAACCCATGCAGGCGGGTTTTGTCTGTCTAGACGCAGTTTCAACCGCCCAGTTGAGAATGCTGCAAGATATCAGTTAAAACCGACTAAAAATTTCTTAAAGTCAATCCGTTTTAACAAACTTAACCTATTAGCCTCAGAATCTATTCTGAGGCAGGGCAACCAAAAGGAGGATTTGCCAGTTGTGGGTAAGGGACTAAGGAAATATGGGTTAATTAGAACTGAAAGCTGGAATTTATTACTTGTTAGTTTTTACTTGTTACTTGTTGCTTTCTTTTTCAGCGCCCCTAAAGCTGCCAAAGCTGTCAGTATTGACCAACAACTGAGCATTCCCTTAAACAACGGCACTCAAACCACTGACAGGGAAGATGCTGACGCACTGCTGCGACTGGGGGGACAGGAGGAGCAGAAAGGCAATTTGGAAAAAGCCATTCCCTACTGGTTACAGGCTTTAGAACTTTATCAGAGAATTGGCGACAAGGAGGCAATCGGTCTTACATACGATTTTCTCGGCATCACCTATGGTAAATTAGGGCGTTACATCGAAGCAGAAGATGCTCTCAGAAGACGCTTGGCGGTTGCTCGTGACAGGCAAGATTTCCAAGGTCAAATTTATGGTTTAAATAATTTGGGGACGCTGCTGCTGCAACGAAGTGCCGTAGATGCCGCTATAGTCAGCTTTTCAGAAGCGGCAAGAATTGCCCAGAGCATCAAAAGCCTACCTGGTGAAGGGCTATCGCTGAGTAATCTTGGTTTGGCAACAGCTAGTGCTGGAGATTATTATCAGGCGATTAAACGTTACGAAGAAGCTTTAATTTTTCGGCGGCGGGGTGATGATCCGCTAGGCGAGGCAAATACACAAAATAATTTGGGAGATGCTTATCTAGCGACTGAGAAATATCGCGATTCTTTACTAGCCTACCGTGCGGCGCAGCGATTAGGCAGACAAACACGCGATCGCTCAACTCAGATCCGCGCCATTGATGGTCAAGTGGCAATCTACAGCAGACTTAGGCAATATCCGGTTGCCTTTGAATTACTCGACCAACGCTTAACCCTTGCCCAAGAATCGCAAAATCTGCGTCAAGAACTCAGAACACTGGCGTTATTAGCTCAACTTTACCAGGCAAGCGGCAACAACCCAACGGCTCAGACTTTTTACGAACGGGCGATTATTTTGGCTCGTTCTTTAGGGGATGAGCAGCAAGAAGCGTTTTTAATCAACGATTTGGCGCAAATCCGTTTTACCCGCACCAAATAAAACATCAGCCTGCTTGAAAATAAACCGTTTTACCTAACCCCCAACCCCTTCAGGAGTTGGGGGTTAGGTTTTTCATCAGTTGCGTTTCCAGCCTCAGCCTAGAAACGAGAATTCTTACTTTTTAGTTCAAGAAAACAGATCCACTTTCTTGAATGGTCATGGCATTTTTATCAACGCTTAGATCCGTTGTTTCCTGTAAATTTACCTCCAATACTCCCGGTTCAGAGGATGCTTGAGGAACTACCCTTAGTAATGCCCCATTTGGGCGTTGGAAGGTGATATTCACGGGTGTTTTCAAACCTTCGAGGGTGGCATCGGATCTGCCTTGTAGCTGTCGCTGAGTGGTATCACCAATCACTTGATAAGTAATAGGATCGCCAGTTTGATTCACCAGCTTGACACTTACCATCCCGTTCATGGGGATAACTCTGGAAGCAGGAGATTGTAGCTGTTCTGGTGCTGGTGTAGTTTCTTGTCCGCCGCTTTCAGGTATAGCGTTAGAACTGGGAGATACTGGCTGCTGTACTGGTTGTGTTCCGGGCAAGACATCCGGACAACCCTCTGGAGGACGAATGCCGCGCTGGACGTGTTGGGGTTCGTAAAAGACACTCGGACAAGGGTTAAGGGGTGAAACGCGCCCTGTAGGTTGGACTGATTGGTTTATGGTATCGCGATCGCCTGTATTCTGCATCATGCGATCATTACTATCCGGCGCTTGGTTAATATTGCCGGGAGTGGGGTTCATTTGGGCGAGTGCTGGTAAGCCAATAATTAGACTTCCACAGATAGCCCCCATTAACCCAATGGTTTTTTTGATTGGCTGATTTTGCCGAATCATAGTTTATTCCTCTGTTAACTGAAATTTAAAAAATTGGCTGTTGCCTATATTTTTTATTTTTATTTTTATAAGTTTCAAATATTGATTTCTTTCCCCTTGCACCTGGCTAAAGAAAGATGAATAAAATCTTTCTTTAGCCCTTATTTCACCCTATGCTTGCTCCCACATTTCCTTTATTTTGTCGGGAAGAAAGTCAGAAATTTCCTTAATCCGTTCTGGCGACAAGTCATCTTTAGTCGCCGAGAAGACAGCCTTGATTGCCATTTCTGGTTCTACGCCTTGTGGCAAACCAGCTTCTTGACGAATCCGAAATAGAAAAGTATCGGATTTAATAATCAAAGGCGGACGAATCCGACTTAAAAAATGGACAATGGGATTAGTATCTACCCAAAGATCCGCAACTTCGTTTTGCAGCGCTTTATCTTCTGTAGGTAGCGCTTCTTCATGTAATTCTTCAGTTACCCGGTCTACAGCTTCGTTGGTCATCATATCCCGCATTGTGCGGAACACCACCTCAGTGATATCTCTGGCATCAAAAATATCTTCCAATTCCCCCCGGAACATGACTTTTTCCAGAAAGGGCATATCTTTTGTAGCAATGGGAACTACCGGGCCTTCATTAAGAGACTCAGGCGGGTTATCTTCCATTTTTTCTAGAAGACGTTGCCCTTTTTCTGTCAGTCTTGCACTCTTAAATTTAATCAAATGAGGCGCTAAACCATCTGAAGGATCGTAGGTGTTGGCAATCCGAAAGTCGAACTCTTTCGGGTTAACTACATCCGAAGTATCCTCCTGGTTTGCATAGGCATTGCCAGTAAATTCGGCATCGATATACTGCTTTTGGTTTAAATAATCCAAGTGACCTAATAGGTCGGTTTCTGTAACTTGTCTTCCGGCAAAATCTGATGCTGTAAAAGACACTTCATGTTTACCGGGTTCATTGTCACCTTCGTGGATTTTTTTGAGTAAGATGTAGGCAATATCTTCTCTTAAAGGTATGGTCATCAGAAACTCCTGATAAATTGAATCTAGTAAAAAATGCTATTTGCCGAAAAATGTACGCATACAGCAGCGAGCTACTGAAACTCCCAAGAGTTTCAAGCGCAATTTTTGGCTAATTGAATGGGGATAAATTCCTTATCCACACCTTTTAGAAATTAATAGGTTAAGCACGATCCCCGCATCTGTCACGGGTAGCATTTCTTTAGGAGAGTAATGGGCAGGATGAGGAATGAAGGCTGAATGGGAGAAGTTGTTTGATGGTTTATTGTTATTCTTCTCTAGGGGCGGGTAGGGTGACTGTCACGGTTGTGCCTTGATGGAGAATACTGGCGACTTGGATGTAACCGTGGTGATTTTCGACAATTGCCTGAGCGATCGCTAACCCCAATCCCGACCCCGTTGTTGTAGAATTCCCACTAGAGTGAGTCCGGGCTGGATCAACCCGATAAAATCGGTCAAAGATGTGAGGTAGTGCCGATTCTGGGATACCCGTGCCAGTATCGCTGACGGTCACTTGTAGCTGGGGTATCCCGTAGCGTCTAGTAGAGATGCGTTCACCATCGCCTTTTTCTATATATTGCAATTCGACATTAACTTGACCACCCGCCGGAGTGTATTGCACCGCGTTACTAACCAAATTTGTAAACAGACGCGCCAATTGATCCCAATCGCCCTCAACATCCAATGTTGGATTTTGGATTTTGAAGGGATTTTTGGGGAAATTTATTCTTTCCAAAACATCGCCTGATTTTGGATTATTGGGAATTGCGGATTGGGCAGAGTCCCCCAGTCCCCAGTCCCCAGTCCCCAGTGCCAAATCTAAAGATAGTTTGATCCCCTTTTCAGATGCAACTAGCTGTTGTTCTTCTATCACCTCCATCAATAGGGCATCCAGGGGAACTGACACCCAATTGCGTTGCACCATACCGCTATCTTGCCGCGCTAGAAACAGCAAATCATCCACCAAACGCCCCAAACGCCGCGTAAGTCGTTCTACAACTTTCAACTGTTGGCGGTAATGTAGAGGTGCCTCGCCCTGTGCTTCTACCAAGTCAGGGTCAGCTAGCGCCACCTGGACATTGGTTTGAATCATGGCAATTGGGTTTCTCAGTTCGTGAGAAGCGTCAGCTGTAAATTGTTTGAGACGTTGATAAGATTCCCGCACTGGTTCCATTGCCAACCCAGAAAGCCACCAGCCGCTAGCTGCAACAGAAATCAACATTAGCACCGTGCCAAAAATCAAATCGACCATCAGCAGGCGAGTCGGCTTAGCAACCTCAAACCAGGGATGGCTGACGCGCAGATATCCCAGTACCTGTCTCCCGATTTCCACTCGTTCCGTCACCTGTCGCAGCAGGAGTGGTGAGTATTGAGTGCTTAGCACAGGTGTCTCGCCTGTTTGTTCTGAGTTTTGAGTTTTGAGTTTTGAGTTAAGAGATTCTCCTTGCTCCCCTGAACCCCTTACCACGTTGACGGTTTCACCAGTGCGATTGAGATGGATGGGAATATCTAGCGGTTCGGATAAAGTTGACCAGAGTAATTCACCGTTGGGGCTAAACCATTCTAGGTCGATGTGGTCGTCTTCAACTGTGTCCGCATTGTTGGGAAAACTCGCCTCGACGTTAACGCTAAGTTTGTCGGGCGCGACATTTTCAATTACGAGACTTCGCTGTACAACTTCTACCACATGATTGAGGGTGTCATCCACGCGCTCAATCAAGGTGCTGCGGACATACATATAGACACCAGTGGCAAATAGTAGCAGCAACACAGCTGTTACAGTTGTATACCAAAAAGCCAACCGTCTACGAGTGGCTTGAAACATAAGCACCTCAGCCAATTCTCACAGTGTCTACAGTTTAGTGGCTATCACCCTTGATAAAACGGCATTACAGCAGAGGTTTGCCGTGACGTTCAACTAACTGGTCAGCTACTACAACATTTCAAAAACTATTTTCGCTTAAATACACTTAACAGCTAAAAAAATCAGGGTAAAACAAATGGAAACTCTCGCCTATCTTCATCTTGCCTTATCGTTTGAAGAGTGCGTAAATTTTGAAGTTGACGAATTTATTGAAGTTTCCCTAATTCCAAGCCAACTAGAGTGTAGAGATAGTTATAATATTTCCCTTTTGTCCAATTCAGATGAATGGCTCAATTATTCGCCAGTTTGTTTTTAAAAACAAACTGATATCCTTTATTCAAGGTTTCCCAAACTTACAATTTCCACTCATGCAATCAACTAACAACCAGTTTACAGAGGAAGTGCTTACCGATTTAAACGCCCTGATAGATGAAATAGAAAATAACCCTTCCTTATCTTCATGGGCGATTCGCTTAACCCTCAAATCAATTCGAGACAAAGCTAAGAAAATGAAACTTGAAACTATGCCGAAAGATGCCAAACTTGCTATTAGTTGTTAGCCATTAGCTATTCCGGGTTATTTGAATTTGATTTGTGATTGTAGAGACGTTTTTATGACGTATCTACCTTTTTTATGAACCGCGCAGGCTTCGCTAACGCGGTTCATTCCTGTAAAAAATCTAAACCACTCCACAAGTTACTAATGATAAATGACTCTTAAGCAGCACTAACCTGTCCAAATTGAGTCAAGAATCTAAACGCCTTCACAATAAAAGTGGCGCATTCCTGGGGAGAAGTTCCATAAAATGCACGCCAAGCGGCGGCTTTGTACTCATCGTAACGGTCGGAGTGTTCCGGAAACTTTTCTAGCCAAGCTAATCGGACAGCATGACCAATTAGCACATCTAGCACAATATATTCGGCAATTTGTAAACCGGGGTTAGCGATCGCGATCGCATCCAACTCCATCAACGCCTCAATATTAACTTTACGGTATTCCGGCACCTGTATCTTATTTAGCAAATGTTCCACCCGCAGAGCAAAATTCTTCTCTCCTGGTGTCATTTCTGACAAAATCATCTGGCTATCCAAACGGTTGCGGCGTTCTAACTTATCGCCAATCACCAAACCCTTACAGTGTTTCAGTAATCGCCAAACGCTGGGATAAAAATCTTTCGGAACCCGATTTAACGCCCCATCTAACTGTCGCTGTCGCAACCAACCACCAGCAGCGGGTGCTTCTACTTCATCTTGTTCCACTACTGACACCACCCAGTCAATATCTTTCTCCTGCTGTTTAACGTGCAAAGATTCTTGGCTTAACAATACTTGATTCATCCCTTCGTATCCAGCCAAAACTTGACGCAGACGCATCCTAACTTCAAACGGACTTAATTGCATCAAATTTTCGTAAGCTTCATCTTGAGATGTTTGCAACTCGTGAGCTAATTCGCTAGTTAAAAGTAGAATTAGATATCCGACTCGCAGCGTCAACAAACCGTCAAATAATTGGGGTTCCGACTTGATCAGTTGACCGAGATAGATTAGGATTTCTTGAGTAAGGACGCGATCGCGTATATCTTCCCTACAAAACTCCCGAATCTTATCCATAATCTCTGTATACGACATCGGGCGCGTCATCAACGATGCCTCACTATACGCCTTCCCCACCGTAATTTGCTTACCCCGCACCAGAATATCAGTCACCGCATCCGACAAACTGATATCCACCTTATCCAGCAACCCAGCCGCATGACGCACCACCGTCCAATAAGGTGAAGGCCCAGAAATACCAGCCTTAGCGTAAACTTCATCCAGCAAATCCGCCACCGTCACCCGCACGCCTGGGCCTCCGAACCCCGTGTCAAAATCCAACCCCCGCAACCGCACCAAGGTATGCAACCACTCAACTTGCTCGTAGATATTATTTGTCTCCCGCAGACGGTCGAGTAATAATCCTAAATTCGTTTCACACTCCAGCATAAATTCTTGAGTATGGTTCAACGGACCATTTTTCTCAGGAAGGCTAGCTAGGTAGTAGCATTGCAAAGCTGCATCTTGAACTGGAGACTGACTAAACTCAAAATCGTGCAGAAAATCGATTCTTTGAGTTCCCGCCGTCAGCATCAGCTGATTCAGCCGCCCCAATTTTACCCGGACACCATTGCAAAGACCGTCTTTCAGCTCCTGCATCAATTCCAGCAACGCCTCAGAGCCAGTTTCCAGCATCGCATGAGTTAGCAACAGCGTCATCGTCGGACGACCCAACTCAGACCAATTCCGCTGAATATACGCCAGTTCGCTTTGAATTTCAGCCACCAGAAAATGATAATCCAGCGTCAGATAAAATTGCTGTTGATCCAAAAACGACGGTAAAAAGACAATCGTCTCACCTCGGACGCGAAAAACCCGCGATGTCGTTAAACTCCGCAACCGCCTTACAGGTCTGCCAGTAAGTCCTAGTTTATCGTTCCGACCAATTTGAGTAAAAACCCCTGACAAGTCGGTTGCTTGACGTACCTGAATCGGTTCCACCTGCGTTGGTGTTTGGGTTGCAATGCCCTGAACTTGCAATTTTGCCTGTAAATCCTCATCTTCAGCTAAGAGGGCAATTTGCACCAATGGGTCTTGATTGCGATTCATTGTTAAATGCCGTCCCAGTGGGTCAATATCTCCCACCGCCACCAAACCTTCACTCAACATTTGCCCTAATAAATACAAGCTTTGCGCCCATACCAAGGGAATATTTTCGTTAGGTAAACGTGTCTGACTGTGAGGATTTAACCTTTCCGCCTCTATTTTCTCTCTCGGCACATAATACAGTTCAGGTAGCAACCCCAAACCTTCCTGTTCAATTAACAGAGACTCTAAACACTCTTGGTAGTCTTTAACTTGTTCTGTGTCTCTGTGAAACAAGCCATCCAGCACCAAATAAGTGAAAAATAAAGGCCATTCGCACTCAATATGCTCAAACTGTTGCAATTCCCAAGGTTCATAGTGCAAGCGGCTGGTATCTTCCAAAACGGTTTGGTGTCCATCTCGCAAAAAGCGTTTGCAGCCATAGCGTCCTTCCAGCTTGTCAATAATTTTCTGGCGGGTGCGTTCCACCAGTTCCATATTTTCCACCGCAAAGGCTGGGAAACTAATTACACTCAACAATGCTGCATCAACTTCTTTTGAGCTAGATTCTCTTGGCAGCAAGGATTTCAGCGTCATCCGGGCGCGAGCGATTTCATCAGGTAAGACGTGGATAACCGAAGCCTGAGAACCGCGTACCCCGAATAAATCCAACCCGCTAATTGCTTCTAAGGCGGCTTTTGCCATTCCCACCGAACTTGCGTTCAGTTCTGGATTCCCCCGATTAATTTTATTTCCTCGTTCCCAAATTCCATAATCGGGTGTTCGGTATGCGCGACCAATGTAATACACCAGATTTTGCACGAAGTTAACTTCATCTATGCAGTAGATGATGTGTAACCCGGATGCTGTCATCTGCGCCAGCATCAGCAAAAACAGGGAGGTAGCATCTAATTGCAAGTGTCCCCAAGCGTCATCGCCGACGACAACATCGCCAGAACTGGTGTTGTATTTGGCGTGCAGGCAGTCTAGCAGGGATTGGCTTTGTTTAAAACTTTCTACCTTGTGGCTTTGGCGCATCATGCAGAACAACAGCCCCCGCATCAGCTTGACCACGCTTTGTTCTAGTTCGTAGGTGCGTCCCCCATCTTCATCAACTTTGCGGTAAGCCAGCGCCAATCCCCAAACCGCGAGAATGCTATAAACGTTGTCTCGCACCCAAGCGTCGGTATAGTCGCCGTGGGCGTTAATGGCGGTACTGGCGGGTAATAGCCCGGTTATCGGATTTTGACGGTTGAGAATGACTGCTGCAATCTGCTGATAATAATTATCTAAGCGATCGCTTAGCAGTTTGGCGGCGGTTAGCGACATATCATTTTGCAAGAGTGTGACGGAAGCAGGCCCAAGTGCCTTATATTTTCGCACCAAAGTCAATTTTCATCCGCAAGCGGAGCAGATTGTTGCGCGATCGCCGATCTTTAGTTACATTAATTTACATAATGTAACCAAATTTTATTCCAGTCAGTATAAAACTATGCAAACTCAAGATCGCAACGATGTAACGAAGGTTGGCTTTACCCCTCAAGCTGAAAACTGGAACGGTCGTCTGGCGATGATTGGATTCCTCGCTGCTGTAATTATTGAACTCACCAGTGGTCAAGGTGTACTTCACTTCTGGGGCTTAATGTAATTTTTCAGTCTTCTTAACCTCGGTCAATCTCAATTCGCTGGGTGTTTCTTCGGAAATATCCAGCTTTTTTATAAAATATGGTGTTTTTGAATATCTGTAGAGTTATTGTTAGGAAAAAAAAGCTAAGAAAATAGGGTGGGCAATGCCCACCCTATTTGCTCAAAGCTATTGTTTAGCGAATGTATTCTTTGAGGATGCTGTTGCGGTTGGGGTGGCGCAACTTGCGGAGGGCTTTCGCTTCGATTTGACGGATTCGTTCGCGGGTGACGTTGAAGATTTGACCGATTTCTTCGAGGGTCTTCATGCGTCCATCATCTAAGCCGTAGCGCAGACGTAAAACGTCGCGTTCGCGGGGGCTGAGAGTATCGAGGACGCTTTCTAAGTCTTCCCTGAGCAAATTTTTGGAAACTTGATCTTCTGGGGTTTCACCATCAGCTTCGATGAAGTCTCCCAGTCGAGAATCTTCTTCTTTGCCGATTGGCGTTTCTAAGGATATCGGCAATTGGGCAGATTTGGCGATGAAACGCAGTTTCTCAATGGTCATCTCCATTCTCGTAGCAATTTCTTCTTCAGTGGGTTTGCGGCCCATTTCCTGAGAAAGGAGTTTGGTGGTTTTCTTGATGCGAGAAATGGTTTCGTAGAGGTGAACAGGTAGGCGGATGGTGCGAGATTGGTCAGCGATCGCTCTGGTTATTGCCTGACGAATCCACCATGTAGCGTAAGTTGAAAACTTGTAGCCTTTCTCGTGGTCGAATTTCTCAGCGGCGCGAATCAATCCCAGACTGCCTTCCTGAATCAAGTCTTGGAAAGATAACCCGCGATTCATATATTTCTTGGCAATCGAAACCACCAAACGCAGGTTTGACTGCACCATTTTGTCCTTAGCGCGGCGACCTACATAGAGGCGATGTCGAAACGCTGGTAGGCGCTTTTTAACCTCTTTAGACCACTCTTCTTGTTCTGGTTCTCTTCCTAACTGAGTAGTAAGTTGTTCCCAGACTCGCTCAGATTTCAGTACCCCTTCAGCCCACTCTATATCTTGGGGTTCCCGCTCTAGATTTTCGATCAATTGCTGGCGTAAACGTTCCAATTCCAGCAAATCTGCAATTTTCCGAGCAAGTTCAATTTCTTCGTCGGCGCGTAGCAGGCGAATCCGACCAATTTCTTGTAAATATAGGCGAATCGAATCCTCTGTATAGTGCTTCTTTTTAGTTTGCACCCGACGACGGGATCTGGCTACCTTACCAGGCTTACCGTCTTCTTCATCCGGTGCCACGTCTACAAATTCTTCATCTCGATCCGCTTCTTCGTCAATTAATAGCTCTAACATTTCGCTGTCAGGCTGAATGATGATTTCGAGTACGTCGTTGGCCTGGGTCATGCCTAATTCCTCATGCTCCTTCAGTTAAAGACCAGAAGATGGTGTGGTTAATCTACAAACAAGTTAGTCAGTGGTATAGTTTGCCAGCATTCAAAGGTTGCTCACTGACTAGGTGAGAGAAAGAGAGAATACATTCCTCGCAACGCCAGGGCGAACTTAAAAGCGTTGGGGTAGGTGTTAATGCTGGATATGTTCAAGACCTTTCCGATTGTAGCCTCTCTTACAAAAATTGCACGTTTTTTGATTATTTAATCCTGCAAATATGAAATTAATGTCTGGCGAGCTTTTCCAAATGGATAATGCAATTGGAATTGATGCACCCATCATGCAGCCCATCTCCTTGAACTAATTTTTACAGGATTTGCTCTTACTTACTCGCTTTCTTGAGAAAACAAGCCAGTTTTTCGCTGCCTTTCTATCAATTGGCCGCTTTTCCAGCGTCAAAGGATTGGCGACAATAGCACTAAGCAGTAATGAACGTGCAAGCCAAAACTACGAGAAATTGTCCTTTTATCTTACGTTAAGCTCAAATATAACTCCATACTATTAAGCTTTATAGGTCAGCGGTTGAGACAAATGGCTGAATTCTATTCAGTCATTCTAATCAACTGGGACTAAATGTGACATCTAAAACATCAATATATATTGCAAAATCCGCATTGACCACTCAATTTGGCTTGTTGCCACAAAAAATCAATGGTGACAAACTGGTATCCTTGCTGCAATAGTTGGGGAATTAGCTGGCTAGTGGTTTGGGCTACGTCTTGTCCACCGTAGTAGCCATCGTGCAGAACAATCACTGAACCATTGCGAACTTGCCGCAGCACCCGCTCTACGACCAGGGAAATTCCTGGACGCACCCAGTCTTCCGGGACGACGCTCCACATGACAGGTCGATAGTTCCACTGGTGCAATAAATCTAAGGTTTGGGGTGTAAACAAACCGTTGGGGGGCCGGATATCTCGGATGTAGCGTGAATCTAGTTGACAAGCTTTTTGGATTGCCTGTTGGGTGTGTTCTATACTTTGCTGGAGTTCCGTTGGGCTGAGTTTAGGAAAGGCGCGATGATCGTATCCGTGTAATCCAATCCAGTGGCCCCGGTCGTAGACTTCTTTAGCAACTGTTGGGTAACGGTTGACACAGGCACCGAGCCAGAAAAAACTAGCAGTGATGCTGTAGCGGTCTAGCACTTGTAACAGCTCTCTGGTGTACTGAGGATGGGGGCCATCATCAAAGGTGAGAGCGATCGCTTTTGAATTTGCAGCACCCGACCACAGACAGTTAGGAAAGGCAGGCTGAAGAATTCGGTACACAATAGGAAATAGCGGAGCCAGCTGCATTTAGTCTTTTAAATTGGTGTCAGCATACAGTGAGTCTTAAAGGTCAATTTTTACAACAAAAGCAAATTTTTGCCACCGTCACACGATTTTTTCTTTTGGTTGCTCTTGCTGGGTGCAGCACTGTAACTACCAGCCAGTATGAAGCAACAGCGCGGACTACTTTTACTTGGAAAGTTCACTACTTTACTAATCCCAGCCGCAATCTAGAGCGAATAGAAACTTTTGGCTCTACTTCTTTGCTCAACCGCAATGGCGAGAAACCAGAAGGAGCGGTTATTGGCCCTCATGAGCGGGAACTTTGGTGGGCGGCTCTCCCGCCACAACCGACGCTGGATGAAATTGAACAGCGACAACAACCAGGCGAACAGACAAGTACACCTGGTCTGTTGCGAGATGTGGACTACCAGATCACCTATCGCTCTGGCAACCAGACGGTGACGTTGCCGACGAATTACGATGTTTATCGGGAGGTTGTGAAGGCATATCCTTCCCAGACACCTTTAGAGCTAACTTTGGGAATCAACGATGCTTCAGTGGAAAAAGCTGAACCCAAGTTTGAAAATTAAAAGTGAAGCATCCCCGATGTAAGCCATGTGCAACTTTCTTTATAGTGTGATACTCCCAACCCAAGGGACAATTGGGGAGCTAAGAAAAAGTTGCACATCCGGTCAATTTTTAATTCTTAATTTTCTGGCAGAGCTTTTCACAGTGATGGGTATCTTTAACGGCTGACTGGCTTTAGTTAGCTGCTGTGATTCCAGCTCTTGCAGACCATCAAGAATTGCGTCGCGGATGACAGCTTCCGGCTCTCGACTCAACATCAGGCGAAAATATTCGGCGATGGTACGTTTGCGATCGCGCTCTAACCGAGCATCTGTTACTAAAGCGCTCAGTTGACGAACTGCAAGCAAACGCTTCAGGGGGTCAACCTCTGTTAGTTCCGTTAACAGATGGTTCAGATTACCTTCTTCGCGATTCACTTGACGACTAATAATTTGCCACACCAACAAAATGAGAGTTAACAGGGTGCCTAAGCCTTGAAGAATCGCACCAGTTGCAATCCAGGGGCTATCTGAGTCTACCCAGATGGAAGCAGCCATGTAGGTGCTGAAGGTGGCCAGTCCGCCGCTACCAACTGCCAGAGTTAATTGACGATTGGAGCCGCTAAAAAACCGTTGCATACTTGACCAGTGTACTTGCCAGTCCCATTCCTGCATCAAGTAAACCAGCAACATTACCAACACACCAGCGCAGGTAGCCAGCAGAAGCTTCCAGTTCCAGAAAAGCATTGCCAACATAAATGCGATCGCCAGCAGCCAGCCTCCTTGCGACAACCTTGCTTGAGGAAACCGCTGGAAAAGTGCCAACTTTGATGGTTTGTGCGACGAGCTTTCAATGAGGTTAGCGATTTGCTGCCGCCATTTAGACGCCTGTGCCACGGAGATTTCCTGCTTAAGTCAGATAGATTATATCTAACCTACTGGCTCTCTCGATAAGTTTTTTCTCAGTGGAAGGTTCAAACGTGGGAACGCTAACTTATCTCTTAGAAACCAAAGCTTAAGTCATCGACGGTTAGCTGACCGTCAAAGGCGTAGAAAGTAATCCGACTGATATCAGGTACGTTTACGCTCAGGAGCGTGTTGGGAGGGATTGGGGAGTCAGTTCCGGCGAGATTTGGCCCAGGTATCTCGGTGCGGGCGAGGAGTTTATCTTGGGCGTCAAAGGCAGATAAAATAGTTCGCTGAGAACTGGTGGTAAAGCCGCTGACAAAGCGTACTGGATACTCGAAAAACACTTCTATCAAGCCGTTTTTCGGCGCACCCATGAGGACTGTGGTGCCAGACTGAACGGGAAAGGCAGGGTTTGAGGGTTGGAGAGCGATCGCGTTTCTAAAGGTGACTCCCCATTGTTGAAACTGACGTTCCACTACTTCAAAGCATGTCAAATCTTCCATGTTGAGGCGAACGCAGGTAGGTTTTTTTACCGGAAAGCCGAAATCAGACTCTAACGGCTTTGCGCCAGCAGAAGCGACAACGGTAGCAGCGTTGAGAAAATCAGCTGTCGCTGATGCTTCAAACTCGCCCACTTCATCACACACAGGACTGTATTGCTTTGCCATAACACTATGTAAACGCCCTTTTTCAACAACCGGATTGCCTTTAACTGCATCTAGCACTGGACACTGGACGATGATTTCTTTCTGGCTTTTCAATGGAAGCGACGACCTTAAACTACCAACTCTCCTTGTGTTCATCCAGCCTCCTTGACTCCCAAAGCATTTTTTATATTGCCATCCCAATTAATGCTTCTTGGGCGAGTCGAAAGATTCCGCACTTTAAACTTCCTGATCCGGAAATGATGGCAAATGTTCCATTCCTCAACGTTTGCTGGTGGCTACTCGTTTAAGCGTAGCTGAAAGTCTACATAAGTACGGAAAAATGGGGTGATGGGTTTTACCCCCTACCGTTAAAATTATCTCTGATTTTTTCCGGTTTCGCATCCGTTATCTAGCTGATGTCTCCGAACTGCCACAGATGTCAAACTAAGGCGCTATTAGTTTTTTTTACTTAATACGGCTATTTTTCGGGTGAGAGAACCACTTACCAAATCTTTAAACAGACGAGGTTTGGTTTTAGAGTTTCTTGGCATTTCTATCGACTGTGTGGATTGGGGAAGTTCTTCATGACTAATCACCATTCCACAGCCAGAGGTTTTGCTAGACCTAAATCGGCGATGATGGCAGTAGATAGGAGGTTTGTCCCATGATTCAGCCACCAGGATTTGAACAGCACTCAGTTGTCACCTCGTTGGGAAGAATGGTGTACTACACTAACGAAGGGGAACCGTGGCGGTCAACAGCTGCCACCAGTTTGAAAGAGTTGCCCACATTGGTTTTCCTGCATGGCTTTGGTGGAGGCTCGTCCGCTTATGAGTGGTCGAAAGTCTACCCAGCTTTTGCTACTGAGTATCGAATCTTAGCACCAGACTTAATTGGTTGGGGTAGATCCGATCATCCAGCCCGGAATTACCAAATAGATGACTACATCAACACGATTATCGAGTTTCTGGAGCTGACTTGTAATAGCGCAACGCCTGTAATTGCGTCTTCGCTCTCGGCTGCCTTTACAATTAGAGCTGCGATCGCTCGTCCCGATTTATTTAAGTCCCTGATTTTGACGACAGCGGCTGGGTTGTCTGACTTTGGCGAAAATTACACGCGCAGCTTTTTTGCCCAGCTCGTCAGCACACCCATTTTAGATAAACTAATTTACAGCACTGGCGTTGCTACCAGCGGCGGTATCCGCAGTTTCTTAGAACAACGCCAATTTGCTCAGAGCGATCGCGTTTACGAAGAAATTGTCAACGCCTATCTGGAATCTGCCCTGGAACCAAATGCTGAATATGCAGCGCTTTCTTTTGTGCGGGGGGATTTATGCTTCGATCTTTCACTGTACATTGGGCAGCTAAACGTGCCTACTGCCATCATGTGGGGCGAAAAATCTCAGTTTACAGGCCCTGATATTGGCAGGCGGCTTGCAGCTTTGAATCCGCAAGCCGTCAAGGTTTTTCAACCTCTGGATGATGTGGGGCTGACACCCCAGTTAGAAATGCCTGCGGTGACAATTGGCTTAATCCGGCGATTTTTGAAATTGCTTAATGGCTAATGGAATCATGGCTAATTGCGTTCTTGACCAATTAGCCATGATTCCATTCTTTTAGCCTTCCAACCGGATATCAATCACAGTGACGTTAAAGTTGTAATCTGAACCGTCGAGTTCTAGGGGCATACCAATTTTGACTTTAGTGCCGCCTATGACTAGACCATCTTTAGTAGTTTGCCCTTTTGTAGCAAAATTCATTAGCATATCGGTGCTGAAAGAATCTTGTCTGGGATCGGCTAAGGCTTTGACAGAACCATCTGGTTGCGGCACAACCACTGTTCGTGGCAGGAGTTTGACGGATTTAATCTCCATCTGTCCGGCGGGTTGATTGCGGATGATAATATTTACTTTTTTGTCTTTCTCAAACTGTTCCATTAATCCTTGCGGGTCTAGGACGTTCAAACCCCGAACAATGGCATCTACTTCTACTGGTTTTGTGGTAACGCCGACTTGAGCAACCGAACCGGAGGTGCCGGGGAAGAAGAAGATCCCGACAATAACTGAGAGAATCACTAAGGCAGCAGCAACATCTAAAATGCTTACCTTGCCGAATAAGCGACCTTGAGAATCCAAAATCTTCATGCAGAAATGTCCTGGCTCTAGCTAAAAGACTGGTGGAAAATAACATCTAACTCTATAGATCGCAAGCTAGATGAGTCACGATCCGGTAGTCTTTTGTCAGAGTAACATGAGTGTCGTCAGGAAGTGGTGTGGCTGACTGGATAAGTAAATCTGCTGAAAAAAAGAGGATTATTTACTCTACTACGCGCAACCATCCATTTTTTAGCTTGTCAAGGACTCGATTTACTTGAGCTTGCTCTTCGGCGTTTAAGGCTGTTTTCGATAACAGTGTGGACATCAGCCGCCGTTGGTCAGCGCGAGTGATTGTGCGAGTGATTAATAAATGCTCAACTAATTGACCAATACTTCCCGATGTTAAATGTTCTTGAGCTTGCATATATTAAACGTGAGGATATAGATACTATCTGCATTTTCTGTGAGGCTGCCTGGTTACTTCATCGGCATAATCGCTTAATTTGCTTTTCGGAAAAATGCTTGTCTACGTGATATTGCGTAGGAATCTGGCAAGGCTTAAGCGATCGCATTTTGATGGTGTTGAGTTAACGGCAGGATAAAGGATAAATTCAATGATTATCTTTATTTTTAGGACTTATCGCTCTTATCTTGACTATTTAGGCAAAAATCTCTTTTTTTGAACAAAAGTTAGAAAACTATGTGCCAGGGGAATCCTAGAAAGGCAACCAAGACTTGCTGCTTTGCGTCTTGGATTCCAGAGTCTTTGATTGCAGCTGTTTGAAGTATTCTTGCGCGTATTGGCTATGAAGTTGAATCCGTTATCGTTTTTTTATCGTCAGGCAAATCGCCGCTGGTTATACCCGTTGCTGTCAGCGGTGATGGCGCTATTTATTTGGGTAGGTTTGCCGCAACCAGGGCAAGCGATACCCTGGTTAGACCTGATTTTGCGCGGCGTTCAGGTGATTCAGATGTCGAATGTTTCTGATAGCCAGGAAGTTCAGATTGGTCGGTCAATTAATGAACAACTGGTGACTAGAGAAATTCGCTTGTATCGTAATCCGCAAATAACCCGCTATGTTAATGAGATTGGTCAGCGGCTGGCTAGTAGTAGCGATCGCCCGGATATTCCTTATACTTTTCAGGTAGTTAACGATAAAAGCGTTAATGCTTTTGCTACGATGGGGGGCTTTGTCTACATCCATACTGGCTTGCTAAAGGCGGCAGATAATGAAGCTCAGCTGGCAGGTGTCTTAGCTCACGAAATCGGCCATATTGCTTCCCGTCATGCGTTGGAGCAAATGCGCCAAACTGCGATCGCTCGCGGTGTGGCGGCTGCTGCTGGCTTAGACCGCAATTTGGCGGTGCAAATTGGTGTGGATCTAGCTCTACGCCGTCCGAACAGTCGCAAAGATGAATTTGAGGCTGATCAAAAGGGTCTGGAAACCTTAACAAATGCAGGCTATGCCCCCGCAGGGATGGTGGGTTTTATGGAAAAGCTACTCCGAGGCGGCTCGGTGCCTAATTTCTTGAGTACCCATCCGGGGACACAGGACAGAATTAACGCCTTGGAACGTGCCATCGACCCGGCGACTGCCAATGTGGGCGAGGGACTGGATGAGTTGGCTTACAAGAGGAACATCCGCGCCCTCTCCTAAAAGACAAACTCTTCAAAAAGGCAATCCTTTGAAAGGATTGCCTTTTTGCCTTATGGTCTAAGCATATGGCGACGCATTCTACCCACCTGTGATGGATCGATTCGCGTTACGGCTTCTGATAGTGAGAGTTTGCGAACGCGACCGCGCAAGACGTTGACTTGATATACAAGGTTGTTGGTGATGTCCAAGCCTGTCAACCAGCCGCTTTTTTGGTGGTAGGCACCAGTATCAATGTCTAGCCAGCCATTTCCTTGGGCTAATTTCCCTGGTGTCACCCCAGGCAAGGTGAAGGTGATGGTGTGACCTGTGATGATTAGTTTATCAGGGAAGTATGGTTTGGCTATACTGTGGAATTCTTCCCGAATCCAACAAAATTCTTCAGCGCTTTGCTTTTCGAGAGGGATTTGCGGATGAACGCCTGCGTGAACTAACCAAATGTCGCCTAAGTCTAGGTGTGTTGGCAAGCTTCGCATCCAGTCTATATCTCCTTGGGGAATGCCAGCTTCGCCATAACTGTTGACGGTGGCGTGTCCGCCACTATAAAGCCATCCTTGCAGGGCTGGGCCATATACTTCTCCATCGCCCAATACGTCTATTAACATTTGCTCGTGGTTTCCCAGGAGGCAGTGGTAGGAACTTTGCTTGACAAATTTCACAACCTGAGCGCTCTGAGTCCCCCGATCTATTAAGTCCCCCAAAAAATAAACTGAATCTTCATCAGAAGGCGCGATCGCTTCTAATAATCTCATTAGGCCGTCGTAGTGGCCATGCACATCACCTATCACAATGCGACGGTGGGTCATTTTGCTTTTCCTAACTTCCGATTTCTCACAACACTGGATAGTGCCGACTATTATTAAGGTGATGCACAGCCTGAAGTAGGGAATGCCTGCCTAAAAATTAAAAATCAAAAAAGACACACTTTAATTTATAATGTATAATCTTCAATTCTTTTAAATGGCGGTACTTCCCAGATTGTAAGTATGGTAGACTACAGTTCAATCATATCTTGCCTAGCCTTAGTAGCATATTTAAGGGTTTGGCATATCCCTTGCGGATGAACAAATATGTCTGAGCTGCCCACTGGGGACAAAATTCAGACTAAAATCCTCTGGCTTTTGCTTGAATGTTAGAAATTTCCAAAAATTCTGAGCTTAGCGCCTCTTCAGTAACGCCGCCAACGATAGTCGCTTTGAAGCAACCAACCAGTCAGGCTTGGGTAAAGATGGCGATCGCTAACTTGGACACGATCCTGTTAGACCATTCCCACTGCGAACGAAAAGCTGCTGGCGTAGCTTTGAATTTGATGTTTCGCTACCCTTCTAATACTCAGCTGGTGCGGATGTTGACAGCGATCGCTCGTGAAGAACTAGAACACTTTGAGCAAGTCAATCAGTGGCTAGAACGCCGCCACATCCCTCTGGGACACCTCTCGGCTCCTCCCTATGGTGCTGGAATGAAGGCGCAAATTCGTCCCCAGGAACCTCAGCGATTGTTGGATTCTCTGCTTGTTTCTGGTTTAATTGAGGCTCGCTCTCACGAACGGCTGGGATTACTTGCTAATCACTCTCCAGATCCCGATCTAGCCAAGTTTTATCGCAGTTTGATGGCATCTGAGGCTCGTCATTATGGCGTTTATTGGGTGCTGGCTAATACTTACTTTGAGCGTGATGTTGTTAAAGAGCGGCTGGAAGAATTAGCGGTTGCCGAAAGTGAGTTGTTGGAAACTCTGCACCCAGAACCGAGAATTCATAGTTAAAAACCTGATATTAGTAACCCCTCTTTGCCGACAAAGAGAGGTTACTATAGCAATTCAAGGGTTGGGTGCCATACATCTGTAAGGACATGGCATTGCCATGTCCCTACCTTGGTATTGGGAACGTCAGAAGCGTAATACATTCCACCCATCTGAAAAACACTATAATACTTCACAACTTATTTTGTATAAGTATATCTAAGATAAATAATATTAGCTTATATTTACCTTATTAAGAATAAATTATCAGAGAGTATGGTGTTGCAATAACTTGACTTTTTTGATAATTATTTGTAGTTCCAATGGTTGAAAACGGGCATGAAAATACAATATGGTAATTTTTTGATTCGGAGTTGGGAAGAAAGCGATCGCGCAGCCGCAGCTGATGTTATCCATTCAGTATTAACTGAGTATGGCTTGCTTTGGGAGCCAGAGGGAGCCGACAGGGATGTGCTGGAGGTAGAAAAATTTTATCTCGATGCTGGGGGTGAATTTTGGGTAGTGGAAAGACTTGGGCGCTTGGTGGGAACTGGTGCTTATTATCCGGTACATCGGGGAGAAAAAGCGGTAGAAATACGCAAGATGTATTTGTTGCCAGAGGTGCGAGGGCAAGGGTTAGGTAAGTATTTGTTACATCAGTTGGAGAAAGCGATCGCATTCCTTGGTTTTCAAGAAATTTGGGTGGAAACTGCCAGCGTTCTCCAACAGGCAGTTAAACTTTATGAAAATAGCGGTTACAAAGAAACCGAGGGCGTGGAGACAACCAGATGCGATCGCGTCTATGTCAAACTATTAGATTTAATTCCAGGAAAATAAAGGTAACTTAGTTTTCAAATGATAATGAGTAATGGATATATTTGTCACAAGTTATGTTTAATTACGTCGGCTATTTATAGATTATTTTTTATAAATTTATTTGCTAATAGAACCGTCCCTAGCAACGCTGCGGGAGCATCCGATTTTTGCAAATATAACCCACAGGCTAGAAGCCTCGATGCTGGAACAACAAAGCTTGCCAATGCAAAAGCTTGATATTACTAGCTTGCGTTGGCAGGCTTTGTTTGTTTAGACGCGACTTTAGTCGTCGGGCTTAAGACTGAAGCTGCACTTTATCAGGCGAAACCAGCAGGACGCGCTCAAATTAAAAATGGGGCATTCTTCATTTTTAATTCTTTTTAACGACTCAGGGCGCGGATGAATCGTTGTAAATTGGTAAACAATCCAGATTTTTTAGGTGCTGGGGTGTCGCTGGTGCTAGTGCTGGTGCCTGTAGCCTGAGCGATAATTTGATCGAGTTCTTCCCCGACTGGTCTTTCGGAGACTTCAGCAATCAGCTTGTAATCGTCGCTAGTTTCCAGCCAGACTTGCCAAGATTGAGGATAGCAACGAAGTAAGGCAGCACCTTCTAGGGATCGGAGGTAGTAGCAAGACTCCAGGGAGACGAGGAAGCGATCGCGCAATTGTCGCGCTGCATAGCCAATCCCCACGATAGAGGGATCTTCTAAGCGGGGGTTGAGCATGACAACGGGACGATCTCCGGCATATTCGCACAGCTTCTCGACTTGCAGGACTTCTACCGAGGAAGGCTCAACCAACAATATAATCTTGTCTTCTGGCTGAATTTTATCTTCTAGGGAGCTTTTGCTGGTGCCAATATCTTGTATTTTAAAAGGCACCTCTGGCCAGTCGCGACGAGCCAGAGCAGCTGCACCAGCGTCAGGGAAGAAAACTTTTAGCCCAGAACCTATGTCTTCAAAAGCTGGGATAAATTGCCAAGCTACAGGCATAATTTTGAGTTCTGGGAAGACTAACTCAACTTTTAGCCTGGTGTAACCATTTGCGATCGCGGCTTTGGTAGCTTCGCGGGATTGGGCGATCGCTTCTTCTAGAGTTTTGGGAAGTTCTGCCATAGTCAATTGAAATTGCGTTTTCACTTCTTAAGGTTAGGTGAAGTAGCGTCGGTTTAGGGTCTGATGTTATAGCGATCGCTTCTTGCTTTCAACCACGATTCTAAGTCGAAGCCCGTAACCTGACGCAGGTAGCCGTAAGTCTCCCTACCTACTCTTAGTGTCCAACCACCCATCCTGCAAGCATTGATAGCTTGTGGCATATCATTTCTGACTATCAGGAATACTGGGTTATACCCCATTTGACGCAAAAGCTTATCTTGTCCTTCTCGAATTGCCGTACCAAAATTATCACAAGTTTGTCTGCACACCTGAATTACGATGCGTTCCCAACAGCCCAACTGTCTACCCTAATACTGTTTCTTTTTAGCGTTAATTGCTTGAGTTAAGGAAAACGCTAGCATCAAATCGTCTTCTTCTAAAAATTCTTCAATGAACAACTTAGCTGCCAAAGACTGGAATGGTTTTCGCGGGTTGAACAAGAGAGTAAATTTTTAGAGGAAGCTTTCTCGTAACAAAAATAAATTTTCCTTCAGTTATTTCAAGTGGAATATCTCCTTTAATGTGCAGGTAGGAATTTGAAGGTTGTTCTATTGTGAATGCCATAGGTGATTTTCAATTTATGATATGTTTCATTAACACTTAGCTAAGGCTAAGGGCATCAATCTTTGCAAAACTTGCTTTAGCACCATCGCCGCCCAGTCTACATCAGCTTCGGTGGTATCGCGTCCCAGAGTGAGTCGAATTCCTCCTAAAGCAGCTGCATCGCTGTAGCCCATTGCCAGCAGCACGGGGCTAGGGCTGAGTTTACCGCTGCTACAGGCTGCGCCAGCACTGATGGCAATTCCAGCGAGGTTCATCTGGCGCACGAGGGTCTTTCCGGTGATTCCCCCAGTGACGGTGAAGCTGACGTGATGGGGTAGGCGATGCAGTCTGTCGCCAGTGGGTATGAGGTGGGGGCTGTCAGATAAGAGGGAGAAGAGGCGATCGCGTAATTTTATCAATCTTAATGTTTCCGTTGCCAATTCTTGCGCTGCCAGTTCTGCTGCCACACCAAAACCAGCAATAATTGGTACAGCCTGCGTCCCGGAACGCAACTTTAATTCTTGTCCGCCACCGCACAACAAGGGTACTAACTCCACACCAGGACGCACATAAAGCGCCCCAACACCTTGAGGGCCATAAATTTTATGGCTGGAGAGAGATAGCATATCCACGGGTAGCTGCCGCACATCTATGGGCAACCGTCCAGCCACCTGCACAGCATCGGTGTGAAACAGAACACCTTGGGAACGGGCAATTTGTGAAAGTGCCGCAATCGGTTGTAGCGTACCAACTTCGCTTTGACCGTAAATTACCGAAACCAAGACTGTATTGGGTTGTAGCGCTGATTCTAAATCTCTGGGATTCACTCTGCCTTTAGTATCCACTGGCAAGCACGTCACCTCCCAACCCCATAATTCTAGTAACCGTGCTGGTTCTGCCACAGCTGAATGCTCAATGCTGGAGATAATCATATGCTGAGGCGATCTATAGCTGCGGGCAACCCCCATAATTGCCAAATTGTCTGCCTCAGTGCCGCCAGAAGTGAAGATAATCGACTCTGAGGAAGGTGCGTTAATTAATCCCGCAACCTGCATTCTTGCTTGTTCGAGTTCGGTTGCTGCCCGTTGTCCCCACTCATGCAAGCTAGAAGGATTCCCCCAATGTTGGGTAAGAACTTGCTGCATGGTAGCGATCGCCTCCGGGCGAGTGGGCGTGGTGGCACTATAATCCAGGTAAACTTGCATGGTTGCTCAAGCGACAGGCTTCCTACACTTTCAGCATATAGCGCCAAAAGCCTGAACAACGAACAGTTAACCAGACTCTATCCGCCCGGTTTGCAGACGTTATATTCTTCGTGGGACATAACTTCTTCCGGTACCAGTCTGCTACCGCAGTCGCGGCAAATCATCCGGTAGTCGCGGCTTAAGGGAATACTGATGATTGTGCGGTTGTGGCGTAGCCGCTTTCCCTTAAATTCTGTATAGTTCCGGGTATTTTCCAATCTAGCAATGATGGTACGCGCCTTTACCACCAAATGAGCTGGAAGGTGTCTCAAATCAATGGGGTCGTTGGCGAAGGTTTCCTCCCACTGCTGTTTTTCCTGTTTTTTTTGAACCCAAGTGGCGCGTTCAGAGGCGCACCGATGACAGATTTGCCCATAGCCCTTGTGACCGCACGGAAAAGTCTTTTTTCTTGTTGTCATAAAAAAATAGTGGCGTGGCTTTTGGCACCCCACCCCCACAATGCTGCTACCCTGTGGAAACTCTCCGCCGTGAAGGCGGTTGGACAAAATATAAATTTTATCCGCTTGCAGTTTATGTTAATGCAAGAAGGGCGAGTTTCTGAGAACGGTTTTCGTTTTTTGGGTCAAAAAGTTATGAAACCTTTTAATACGTGAGTTTATTGTGTGGGTGGATGAGCGAAAATTATGTTTTCACGACGTAATAAAACTGCGGCCTGTTAGCCAACATCTCACCGTGAATCTCTTTTCCCTGACTAAAATCCGTTTGGGGTATGTATTTCTCATAGCGCTGACTCTCGCCGCCTGTGGGCGGGTGCAGTCGCAAAATCCCATCCTTAAGCCCCTGCCTCAAGATCCGTTTGTTCAGGTATACTTCAACCACGCGGCTACATCAGAATACATTGAGCCTTACCGACTGCAAAAACGACCGGGAGATGACTTAGAGCATCATATTGTGGATGCGATCGCTGCTGCTAAATCCACAGTCGATGTAGCGGTACAGGAGTTGCGCTTGCCTAAAATTGCGGCGGCGTTGGCGGAACGCAAGCAGGCGGGGGTGAAAGTGCGGGTGATTTTGGAAAATATCTACAGTCGCCCTTGGAGTAGTTTTACTGCTGCTGAGGTGGCGAAACTACCGCCAAGAGAACGCCAACGTTATAACGAATTTCGCCAGCTAGTAGACCGAAACGCCGATAATCAACTCACGAGTGCGGAAATTAATCAAGGAGATGCCTTGGTAATTTTACGCAACGCTGGTATCCCCACAATTGATGATACTGCTGACGGTTCCAAAGGCAGCAGCCTGATGCACCACAAGTTTGTCATCGTTGATGGCACAAGTGTAATTGTTACTTCAGCAAATTTTACTTCTAGCGACATTCATGGAGATTTTTCCGCACCTAGCAGTTTGGGAAATGCTAATAACTTATTAAAAATTGATAGTCCTGAAGTGGCATCCATTTTTACCCAAGAGTTTAACTTAATGTGGGGAGATGGGCCAGGAGGCAAACCTGATAGTAAGTTTGGTGTCAAAAAGACGTTTCGACCAGCGCAACAAGTCAACCTTTTAGATACTACTGTCACCGTCCAGTTTTCTCCAACCTCGACTACACAATCTTGGAATCAAAGTAGTAATGGCTTAATTGGCAAAACCTTAAATACGTCTGCCCAATCTGTTGCTCTGGCTTTATTTGTTTTTTCAGATCAGCGTCTGGTTAATATTTTGGAAGCCGACCATCAAAAAGGAGTGCAGATCCGGGCTTTAATTGACCCAGATTTTATCTATCGTCCCTACAGCGAAGCTTTAGATATGATGGGGGTTGCTTTGAGTAATTCTTGCAAGTACGAAGCCGAGAATCGCCCTTGGCAAGAGCCAATTAAAACTGTTGGCGTACCACTGCTACCAAAGGGAGATTTATTGCATCATAAATTCGGGGTTGTGGATGGAAAAGCTGTAATTACAGGTTCTCACAATTGGTCAGATGCTGCCAATACTGGCAATGATGAGACGGTTTTGGTAATTCAAAGCCAGAGGGTTGCGGCTCATTACAATCGCGAGTTTGAGCGTCTTTATGCTAATGCACTGTTGGGTGTTCCTGATAGGATTTTACAAAAAATAAATGCTCAGGAAAAACAATGTCGTCCGGTAAAAAATGCTTCAGGAGCGCAACCCATTGTAACTCCTTCTCCCCTCTCCCAGAACGGGAGAGGAGTTGGAGGTGAGGGAAAGACTGGAATGATTCCAGCTTCTAAAATATCTGAAAAAAGCAAAAATCAAATTCCTCAAAAAGTCAACCTCAATAGGGCAAGTAAAGAAGAAATAGAGGCTTTGCCGGGTGTTGGGCCAAAGCTAGCTGGGCGTATTATTGAGGCGCGTCAGCAGAAACCTTTTACATCGTTACAAGATTTGGATCGAGTGCCAGGAGTTGGCCCAAGTTTGTTGGAAAAATTACGCGATCGCGTGACTTGGTAAGTAGGGATTTGAAGGGATGTTAGTTCCAAGTCCTGAAGAAGAGGCGGCTAAACAACAACGAGCTGAACGTTTAACTGAACAATTACGTGTAATGGGAATTAATCCTGAGATTGACACATGAATGAGACTACAGTGCTATTTCGTCCGGTTGGACAAAAAGAGTGGGATTTGATCGCAGAAAGCGGCTACACTGCGTTTCCGCCTCGGCTTCCCTATCAACCAATCTTTTATCCGGTACTAACGGAGGCGTATGCTGTGCAAATTGCTAGAGATTGGAACACCAAAGACGCAGCTTCTGGCTATGTTGGCTATGTCACCAAATTTCAGGTGAAAACGGAATTTATTGCGCGGTACGAGGTTCAGACTGTGGGGAGTTCTCGACATCAGGAGTATTGGATACCTGCTGAGGATTTGCCCCAGTTCAACAGTAATATTGTGGGTAAGATAGAAGCGATCGCAGAGTTTAGACCTGAACAGGGGAGTCAAGAATGAGCGGCGCATTTACTCTCCTTCAAAAAGACGAAATCGCCATTCGTCGAATGTGAGACGGCTGACACAATTAGATGAACTCCACGAGGGGAAATATTTAGCTCGCTGGCTGATGGCTATAGAACGGCAGAATCAGTAGACTGAAAGTAGTTGCCCAGCTAGAAGTGTCCGCGCATCCAACTATGACCCAGCAACCTGCACGTATCTGTATACTCGGTGGCGGCTTTGGTGGTCTTTACACCGCTTTGCGCTTGAGCGAACTGCCGTGGGAAAGGTCGGAACGTCCCGAAATTGTCTTAGTCGATCGGGATGACCGCTTTTTGTTCACACCGCTACTGTATGAACTGCTTACCGGGGAACTGCAAACCTGGGAAATTGCCCCGCCGTTTCAAGAAATTCTGGCTAACACGGGTGTACGCTTCTGTCAGGGTGTCGTGGCTGGAATTGATATCGAGGAACATCTAGTACATTTGCACGACGGTCAAGATTTTGCCTACGATCGCTTGGTGTTGGCGTTGGGTGGGGAGACTTCCCTAGACATGGTACCGGGAGCTGCTGAGTATGCTTTTGGTTTCCGCACTATGGCTGATGCGTATCGTCTGGAAGAACGCCTGAGAATTTTGGAGGAGTCGGAAGCTGATAAGATTCGCATCGCGATCGCGGGTGCTGGTTACTGCGGCGTAGAGTTGGCTTGTAAGTTGGCTGACCGTCTTGGCGATCGCGGTAGGATACGCTTGATTGAACTAAGCGATATGATTCTGCGAACTTCAACCGACTTTAACCGGGATGCAGCGCGGAAAGCTTTGGAAGACCGAGGTGTTTGGATTGATTTGGATACGTCGGTTGAGTCGATCTCACCGACGACAATCTCGCTGGTGTATAAAGGACAGGTAGACCCGATTCCGGTGGATTTGGTGCTGTGGACGGTGGGAGTGGGCATGGCGGATGCGGTGCGAAGCCTCCCTGTCAAACAAAATCAACGCGGTCAATTGACTACTACGCCGACTCTGCAACTGGTTGACCATCCAGATATCTTTGCTCTCGGCGACCTTGCCGATTGTCATGATGTCACGGGACAAGCTATCCCCGCAACGGCCCAGTCTGCGTTCCAGCAGTCTGATTTTGCCGCCTGGAATATTTGGGCATCGCTGAGCGGTCGTCCTTTGCTTCCCTTCCGCTATCAGCAATTAGGGGAGATGATGACGTTGGGAACCGATAACGCCACGCTGACAGGTTTGGGAATCAAACTGGATGGTACTCCGGCTTACATTCTCCGCCGTCTTGCCTATCTGTATCGGATGCCATCGCTAAATCATCAGCTGAAAGTCGGCTTGAATTGGATTACTCAACCTTTGGTTGATTTTTTGTCTAAGTAGCTTTCACCCCACCACCAAGCCCCGGTTGGATCTTCACGAGCAAGGTGATTTCATTTATTAAAAGAAAATTCTGTAACGTTGATTTTGGTTGGCGGTAGGGGCATGGCAATGCCATGCCCCTACAAAATGTCGCAATTTTCGATATTTTCTAAGGGTTGTATGAAACCATCCTGCGGTTGGATCTTCAGGAGGGGGTTAAGAGATATAGTTATCAGGTGGGTATTAACCACCATATTTTGCTTTGCTTATTAATGAGCAAAAAATGCTTAAATATTTTAAGAAAATTAGTTATGGCTTTTATAGCCCGCATTTTTTATGGGGTTGTATTTAGCGGTATTTCCTAAGCTGTTTGTAGTTATACATAGGCTTTGGGTCATTTTTTAATTAACTAAATTAGAAGCAATATTGCCAAATAAAAAACAAAAAGTTTATTTAAGTACCATTATAATTATCCGATATTTGAAAGTTAGATAAAATGGATGATTGATAAAAATTTCATCCCTTAATCTTGGTTATTACTGAATTGCCTAGAGCATTTGGCTTAAGCATTTGCCAGTTTATCAAGATATCTGGAGAAGCTTGCACTGGTAGCAAAATCTAATTTTTATCATGGGGTTCGTTGGTTTACTCGGAAATATCAGTGAGTTTACCTTAATATCTTGCGATCGCGCTATGGCTTGATTCTGAATAGGCAGTTTGCAGCTTTCTACTGGGATACGCTCAATGACATGATAATGAATATAGTGGGTGGTGTTGTAGGGTTTGCAATCTAGAGATGGAACACGAAAATAGCCGGAAGCGTCCCAAAGTGATTTTTGTCGATGCTGTTGGCACTATGTTTGGGGTGCGGGGTAGTATAGGCGAGGTGTATGGCGCGATCGCGCGTCGGTTTGATGTGGAAGTGTCGCCAGAAGACTTGCAAAAAGCTTTCTACGAGAGTTTTAAAGCTTCGCCGCCGCCAGTGTTTCCAGGTACAGAACCCCAAAAAATTCCCGATTGCGAGTCTGATTGGTGGCGT
Source organism: Trichocoleus sp. FACHB-6 (assembly GCF_014695815.1). Taxonomy (NCBI): domain Bacteria; kingdom Bacillati; phylum Cyanobacteriota; class Cyanophyceae; order Leptolyngbyales; family Trichocoleusaceae; genus Trichocoleus; species Trichocoleus sp. FACHB-6. Next base: position 39,113 of record NZ_JACJOY010000027.1, on the reverse strand, counting down.
GCGATCGCGCTTTCCACTTTTCACAAAGCTGGTGTTCTCGAAAAGTTTTCCAATTTTGCCAGTTTTTTTGACGAACTCTACAACCACTTTTCCACCCCTGAACCTTGGTTTGTTTATTCAGATGTCCCTGCATCCTTGGAAAAGTGGCGCAAGATGGGAATTGAACTGGGTGTGGTGTCAAATTTCGATTCTCGGATTTATTCGGTTTTGCAATCTTTAAATTTGATACAATATTTCACTTCCGTAACTATTTGCTCTGAGGTTGGTGCTGCTAAACCCGATCCACAGATTTTCGCCGTCGCGTTGCAAAAACATCAGGCAAAAGCTGAGGACGTATGGCACATTGGCGACAGTCACCAGGAAGATTATCAGGGAGCAAAAGCTGCGGGACTGAAGGGTATTTTGTTGAAACGGACAGAGTAGTTGGGGATGCGATCGAGCTAATTTTACAGCTTCCTAATTATTGTAAAGCAGCTTAATGAATTAATTACCGAGGTTTAGATGGCTCTTGTCACCTAAACCTCGGTAAAGAACTGATTACCTGCTTTAAGGATAAGCAGTGTACAGCCTGTTATCACTCTGGAGATGACAGGAGTCAGCGTTTTATGCACTCCTGACTAACTCCTGTACATGATGAATAGTTTCACCAGCACATTCCACCTGTACTGCAATCTGATTGTTTTGTTCATCAACCCAAGAATCACCTGTAGAGAGAATGACTGTTGCACCATCAGGAATTTCTTCAAGTGCTTCAGGGTTCTCCAGCAAAAAGTCTAGATAATCAAATGCAACGGCTATATTAGCAGTTGCCATCTGCTGGCGTTGCTCATTGGTTAAGTTGCTGCCTATACTGTTCAAGTTGTTGTTCATAGCGTTGCCTCTCTTTTTCCCAGGATTCATCTAAAAATCGCTTTGCCTCTTTCATATTCATCTTATTGTCCATCTGGTCTGATAACCAAACTTTCTTGTTTTCCTCGCCTGAAGGCGAAAGGATATCAAGATGAGGGCGATCGTGGAAATCATTAGCACGTATTACTGCATACCACTGACCTTCTGATTCAAATTGACACTCAAGCTGTATACTGTAAGTTGGTCGTTCATTAGGGCGGGTTTTAAACTGAACTCTAAAGCGATCTTGATGGGTAAGGGGAATAAAAATTCTTTATCGAAAATCTGTAAATTACTTCGGCTCATATTTTCTTTTGCTATAGACTTATGGATAAAATGTTTTTTATATTATTTAATTAATAACACTAACTCTTATGTTTTGTCAAAATTTAGGTAGTTGTCTGTGTATAAATTTAATTAACTTTCACAAATAATGCTTTCCTTAAACAAAGACCTCTGTCTTAGAGTCAATTCAAACCACTGCTGGTTCTAACATCCTAATAGTCCCAGCAGTGGCATCAATCTCCACATCTAAACCAATAGGAAGCGTAACTATCGGTTCAATGTGACCAATCATCGCGCCGTACCAAGAGGGAATTCCTAATGGTTGAATATGATCCCAAACTACTTCTTCAAGGGTGAGAGAACCATAATCAGCATCAGGTGAACATCCTTTACATTGCCCGAAAATAAAACCAGCTAATTTATTAAATACTCCGGCAATTTTTAGGTGAGTCATCAAGCGGTCGATGCGGTAAATATTTTCATTAATTTCTTCTAAAAATAAGATAGCACCGTTTAAATCGGGCATATAAGGAGAACCTACAATTCCCGATAAAACTGAAAGGTTGCCGCCAATAAGCTTGCCTTGCGCTCGACCGGGTGTTATAGTTTGTTGGCGATATTTTAGCTGCATCAATCGACTTTCATCGCCGTCATCTTTTAGGTTTTGAAAAGTCATGGTTTCGGCAGATTCTAAGACGCGGCGGAAAGAATCAGTTTGTTTTGTTCGCCAAGATGTCAAACCGTTGGGGCCGTGAAATGTAACTAAGTTAGTTTTAGCGTTAATTCCCAAAATTAACGCTGTGATATCGCTGAAACCGACAATAATTTTGGGATTTTTGCGGATGAGTTGGTAATCTAAATATGGTAGTATCCGACTGCAACCCCAGCCGCCACGCATTGGGAGAATAGCTGTTACTTTCGGGTCAGCAAAAAACTGATTGATGTCTGCGGCGCGGTCTTTATCTTTGCCCCCTAAATAACCATATCTGTCGAGGATATGGGGAGCAAGTTTGGGAACCATTCCCAGTCCCCGCACTACATCTATGACGATATCGAGTTCTTCCCGGAGAAATGTTGCACTAGCGGGACTGACAATTCCCACAATAGAACCGGGTTTTAAACGGGCGGGTTTTAAAATTGGGGGAGTTGCAGCTTTTCCTGATTTTAAGGGAGAAGCGATGAGGGTAGCGATCGCGCTTTTGGCAACTGTTTCGATAAACTGACGGCGGCTGCTCATGCGGGTATAATTTTCGTTACCGGACAGGAATGTAATAGCATTTTGGATGAAAAATTAATAGCGATCGCCCAAAATCATACCTGTAAACATAAGTTAAAAAAACAATAGCGCCTTACGAGACTTTATATTTAAGCTGATAGACATATTTTTTGCCTTGATAGCGATCGCTATTTATGCCAAGTTCTCTTGGTGCTGGGACTAGGAGTTTTAGGCGCGATCGCTTTCTCTGTAGCAGGCGCAGACTCTCCTACCCAAAAATGCGTAAATCTTATTAAAACATCCTTTAAAGGTAATTAATCCCGTCATTTGTTTTTTTTATAGAATTTCACTTTATATCCGCAACAGATCCATTTATTGCCAATATAAAGTGAAATTCTATGATGGTAACAAGAGAATTTCGTTTAAATATTAACTTTTCGGTGGTGCAGGAGGAGGACAAGTTTTATTAGCAAAATCACACTGATAAATGGTAGGTTTCTGCCAGCTTAAAGGAATTTCTAGCAAGTCTCGCGTCCCGGTCATACCTTGTCCTAGAAATAGTAAAAGTGCGATGCAGTTCAAAATGATGTGAACATTGCGCCAGCGATTTGATTTGTCTTTATAGATATCCTCAATAATTGCTAACGAGAAAATCATCAACATTGCAGCTGCAATGCCGATGTAATAGTGTGACCAGTACCACTCATTATCTCGTCGAAAAACGCCTTCTTGGAACCCCAAAATAACTAAACCTGCACCTGTTAAAGTAGCAAAAACTCCTCGCCAAAGTCCCTGTCTGGCTTTGTATAGGAATATTAACGAGGCAATAGTAGCTGCAAACATTAGTACGATGAAGACAACTTGAAAAGGGTTTTTGCTTCCAATGTTATCTTTCAAAATATGTCCAAAGATTGGGTAAGCAAGTCCTATCAAGGCAACTCCAACGACCGCAGCTGAAAGCCATTTCCCGATTTGAACGTGTTCTTTACCAACAACTGGAGAAATTTTGCTTTTCCCTTCTTTATTTTGCAAACGGCGTTGACGAGTTTGCCAAGCGAAGTGAACGACAATGCCAATCAGCGGGAAGACGAATGTAACTGCGATCGCGGGATGAATTAAAGCTGTCCAATCTGCAATTTCCATAACAACCTCACTATGGGTTAATTCACTAGCTACTCAACAAAGCAAAACCAAAAGTAGCATTGAATTGGCGACACCAAATCGCCACTGAACGAAAGTCTGCGGGATTTACATTAGCAGGGATAGCATAGCGTTGAGTACCGCTCACTTTTTGCAAGCGACCAATGCTTACATAATCTTCTTCTTTTATACCTGATACTGGCGGTTTTTCGGAACGATGCAAGATAACAAATAAATCCGGGCCATTATTGGTTTTAAAAGCTTCATCTAACTCTATATAGTTTTTCCCATTTTCTGTCACCACACTAACCATTCCCATAGTAGGGTGTTCTGCCGCTACAAACTTTCCAGATAGGGGTACTTGTGCAACTGACTTAGCTTCTGGGGTTATTGATGCCTCAGCTTGGGTAGTTGCTTGATTGGAACTTACCTCTTTGGTACAGCCAACAGTCAAAAGGGCAACGGCACACACTATTGCTATCTTCAACTTCATAACCTCATCTTCCTCTACATCATTTTTACTGACAATCTACCCTTAATGTTGACATCGAAAGATGAGTTTTTCCTGAGAAATTGGCGGGAAAACGCTTAAATATATATCTGCTATAGCAATCCTAAATGATTCGTGAAACCCTGTAGGGACAAGGCAACGCCTTGTCCCTACAAGCAGAATACTCGTTCACAAGTTAAATGGGATTGCTATAACTAGAGATTAACATAGTATTAGTTTGAGTTCATGTAAGACTTAGTAATGATTTCAGCCCCTTATCATTTTTGCTCTATTGACACATGGGTGAAAAAAACTATTATTATATGTAACGTTGCTAATACCAGTCCAACCTACTTTTTTTTTTAGTATATGTTAGTTCTCTAACATTCTAATCCTGTTTATGGATTGTTTGAAGCGGCTTGTATGCAACGATTACACCGAAACCAAAAATATATTGAGTTACAATCCAATTTGATAGCTAAGCAAAATTTAATTTATTCAGACTATTGGGAGATTAATTTAGAAGAATTGAATACCAACCTAACTTTGAGGAATTAACAGGAATGACGACTTCGCAGATTAATAAGCAAATGTCAAAGCGTCGTATCCTGAAGCGCGTGTTTCGGCTTCGGGTCGCAACGCTGATCATGGTGGGGATTGTGGCTTTTGCGGGCGCGATCGCTGCGGCATGGTTTGCTGGTGAAGGGACGATTAGTTACCTGTTTGCCGAACTACAAAAATGGCAAGAAAAGCCGCCTATGTGGGTGGAAGCGCCAATGGTTGCTGGCAAATATCTGCTAGTTCCCACGATTGCTTTGCTGCTTACTGTCTTGGCGGTGATGAAAATTTCCCCGCTACCTAATGTTAAATCGCGGTTTTTTGTGGTGGGAATTTTGCTGGGGCTGACGAGTCGCTATATTGTCTGGCGATCGCTTTCTACCCTGAATCTTGCCGATCCCCTAAATGGTATTTTTAGCCTGGGGTTATTTGGCATGGAAATGTTAATGCTAGCTAGTAGCATTATTCAGTTGTTTTTGATGCTAAACGTGAAAGACCGAAGGAAAGAAGCTGACCAGCTTTCTAAGAATGTCCTCAACGGCACTTTTACACCATTTGTAGATATTTTAATTCCCACTTACAACGAATCAGTTTTTATTTTACGGCGCACTATCATAGGCTGTCAAGCTTTAGATTATGCCAACAAAAAGATTTATTTGCTCGATGATACTAAGCGCCCAGAAATGGAACAATTGGCTGAAGAACTGGGATGCGAGTATAAAACAAGAGCAGATAATAGTCATGCTAAAGCGGGAAATCTTAATCATGCCTTTCCTCAAACCAAAGCCGAATTAATTGTTGTATTCGATGCTGATTTTATCCCCACTAAAAACTTTCTTACCCGCACGGTAGGCTTCTTTCAAGATGAAAAAGTCGCCCTCGTACAGACACCTCAAAGCTTTTATAACTCTGATCCGATTGCCCATAATCTAGGCTTAGAACACGTTTTAACACCAGAAGAAGAAGTTTTTTATCGGCAAATTCAGCCAATTCGGGATGCAGCAGGCAGCGTAATTTGTTCTGGTACTTCTTTTATTGTCAGACGCAGCGCTTTGGAACAAGCTGGTGGTTTTGTAACAGATTCACTCAGTGAAGATTACTTTACAGGAATTCGTTTATCTGCCCAAGGTTACCGATTAATTTATTTAGATGAAAAATTGAGTGCCGGATTAGCCGCAGAAAATATTGCTGCTCATGCTACCCAGAGACTGCGATGGGCGCGGGGTACTTTACAAGGATTTTTTATTGAGTCGAATCCGTTAACAATTCCCGGACTAAGCCCCTTACAAAGACTGGCTCATTCAGAAGGATTGCTGCATTGGTTCACCAGTTGGGCGCGGGTTTATTTTCTGTTGATGCCGTTAGCATATTCATTTTTAGGCGTTATTCCCATCCGGGCTACAGCTGCTGAATTGTTGTATTTCTTTGTACCTTACTATGTGGTGCAACTATCTGTTTTCTCCTGGCTAAATTACCGTTCGCGCTCAGCTTTGTTATCGGATATTTATACTTTAGTGCTGTGTTTCCCCCTAGCACTGACTGTATTTCAAGTAATGCTAAATCCCTTCTCAAAAGGCTTTAAAGTAACGCCAAAAGGGATATCACGCGATCGCTATGCTTTCAACTGGCGTTTAGCATGGCCTTTGATTATCTTATTCCTAGCAACATCGGTCAGTTTGTGGCGGAATTTGGGAATGTGCATGATGACTAATGGCACAGCTGAGGTATACAAAGGTATCAACTTGGGTTGGGTTTGGAGTGGTTATAATTTGCTGATGATTGGCATCACGTTGTTAATCTTGCTGGATGTTCCCAAACCCGATCTGTATGAATGGTTTGATTTGAGGCGAGTGGTGCAGATAAATGTGGCAGGGCAGAATTATTGGGGAATTACCAAGATAATTTCAGAAGCTGGCGCTCAAGTAATTATGACCCAATTGCCACCGATTTCTTCCAATGAACCATTGCCCGTAACGCTGGCAATTATGGAGGAAGAAATATATCTAGAAGGACAAATTATTTCTACTGGTTTCACTGATGAATTTCCGACAGTGCAAGTGACATTTGAGCAGTTGAGTCTTTCTGAACATCGGCGATTAGTAGAAATGTTGTTTTGCCGTCCTGGTCAGTGGAAGCGTCGGGATACCCCCGGTGAAATTAGTTCTCTGTTGCTAATTTTCAAAATTTTGCTGCGTCCGCGAGTGTTGTTTGATAGAAATCGAGGAATAAGCGCGATCGCTGTCTCTAAAGTTTAGGGTTTTACGAGTTTTGAGAGCCAGAGAAAATTGTCATTGTAAAGAGGCTCTATTTTAAAATTAGACTCTTTCTTAATTTTCTCCTGAAATTGCTCCGAAAGATTTAATAAAAACACATCGCTAAAACCTTGAGGAATATTAAGAATATTCATAAAATCTGGCTGCGTATTACCTGGAACTACCATAAGGCGTACTTTTTCCTCGAATACATAGCTAAGAGCCAGGGAATTGCCGAAATTAATCCCAAAAGAATTCGTAATTAGAAGAGGAGCCTTTGCTTCATTGACTATTTCTGAAACTTGATAATTGTGATAACTAACTACTTTGTTCCAAGCCGTCTCAGCTTGAGAATTAATTGCACAAGAAACAATACCTGCTGAAATCAGTGCAGCCATCACTATCTGCCAAAATTTCTGTTCTAAAAACCTAGCCGATGTAATCCCAGTGGCAAGTAGATAAGCAATTGATAGCTGAATACCCAAATAAAAAGGGACTATATACCGGCTAGAAGTTGAACGTTGTCCTCCTAAAATTAAATCCGGAAGCACTAAAGCTAAAGTTAAGGTTCCCATCAAAGTTAGAACAAATAACCAAACTTCCTTTTTGGTATTTTTGCAGATAAAATAAATTGAGTAGCTAACCAAAATTAAAAAAATAGGTAAGGTTAAATAGGTTAATAGAGTATCAAAGCCAAAGTCGCCTTGGGTTAAAATAAAAGCACGATTAATGTGAATTCCCCACGTTTTTAGCCAAGCTATTAAGGGAATGGGTACAGCTGTCCAGTTTGCTCCTGTTTCCGACCAAGTAGCGATCGCAATTACCAACCAAGGAGAAAACAATAGCACCGCCATCAGGGATGCCAGTACGAAGGCAGCTACTTTTTTAGTAAAGCGGAAGCCTTCAATTACAATTACATAAATTCCATGTCCGATTCCCACCAATACAGAAAATGGGAATGTATAGATACTTAATGCTAAAGTGGCGGCGTAAATTCCCCATGCCCGAATATGGTAAGTTTTATTTCCATCTTTTGTGGTTAGTCGTAAAGCTCGCAGCAGTGTAGCACTTGATAACAAAATCGTCACCGTCCATAGGCTATATTCCCGCGCTTCCTGCGCGTATAAAACATGGAAAGGGGAGACAGCAATTAGAGCGATCGCTACCCATCCCACTAGCGGCGACTCAAATAATTCCAGGCATAGCCAATAGACACAAGGGAATACCAGCAAGCTAAACAGCACTGATAAACTTCTCGTGACTGCTACCGAATTACCAAACAACTGCACCCAAAATCTTACTAATATGTAATAAAGTGGCGGATGCTGAGCATCATCGATTGCTAAAGCTTTAATAGTATCAATTAAGCCTTTTTCAGAATTAGGACGCTGATACTTTTGTAAATCTTCGATGCCAATTACTTGACCATTAAAAAGTTGCTGATTCACTTCTGCACTGGTATAGCCAGAAATTCGCAATGAAGTATAAGCTTCATCGTGCCAATAAACTTTTTTGTCCAGATTAACAAAGCGAAAAAAAACGCCGAGTACCAACACAACGATAAGAAAAAAACCAAACCATGTATTAGGCAGGCTCAAATTTCGCATAAATATTTTCTATTTTGGTCAATCTATCTATTGATAGATATTTTAAAGTAGCAGCATCGCGGTTTCCCAAGTTTAACCCAATCTTGGAATTAGTCAAAAATCATCCAATCGGGTAACTCAGCCGGATGAAGTGCGTTAGTTACTGCCAATCGTACTCTAATAGTTACTCTGATTCGGTGCTTTAGTTATGAAAACCTCAGCGGCGTTATTTACTCTAAATAGAATTTGGCAAGGTTTTCTCAGATTCCTGGTTAATGCTTCAGAATTGCGTGTTTGGCAGGTTTCTGATGGTCACGGACATACTTATTGGCGTGCTTACGATCCTGTTAGTGGTCGCTCTAGCTATCTTGGCTCAGAAGCTGAGGTGCGTTCGTGGATTGAGCAACGTTATTACAACAGATGATAGCTGTTTGTTATAAGAAGCGATCGCGCTGGTGGTGTGAGGAATACGATCGCTTGTTCAGTTGCACTTTTTCGTTACACAAAACTAGCTACTTCCACAGGACGTTCAACAGCTAAATTTTTACGATAGAGTTTAATTCACTCAATTTCATGAAGGGTTTCTGCTGTGAAGTAGCTTTCACCGCAAGGAGGATAACTTACCCCTGGAATATTTTCTATTAGCAGCAAATCTTTGCCTTTCCCATATGTTCTAGTAATCCTGCGGATTGTCACACCTTCTTGTCCACAAATATCGCACACCATCTGGTACTTTTCTCTTCTTGTGACTTGGTTGCACTTTAACAGTTTCAAACGCGATCGCACTCTTGATTGAATTACAGACGCGATCGCATTCAAGATGATATCTTCTTAAACTGATACAATACTTTCTGCTTTACATAATGCCTCGCCAACAACGTCAGTTATTACCTGGATACTGCTATCACGTTACAACACGCTGTAATAATCGTGAATTTCGCTTGACACGATTCTCAGTGGCATCGCATCCAGCCTTTTTACAACTTGGAAAAACCTTGGATGAATGCGCTGCTAAATATCGAGGATTTTGTAAAAAAGACTGCCCCCAACCCAAGCCAGAGGAGAGAAACCATTGGGGGAGCCAATTATTGGCTGGAATAGTAGTCAAGGGAAAACCGGGAAAACAGAAAAAACATCGCCAGGGGAAATGTGCCTTCCTTTGGAGCGGTGCCAGGTATCAGATCCACAGGAAGTGCATTCTGTTGCAGAAAAGTTTGTTTTAGCAAATAGTTACAATCCTCTGTAACTAAGCAATGCTACACTTTACAAGTCTCGATACGAGAGAAGATAACAAAACCCAATTACTTATTTCTCTACCATTTATCCATAAAGGGTGCAAAGGGTAAAAAGGGTGCAACCACACCAAAGCCGGGAGATGCCCCTCTGCGGCATTGAGGGTGAAGGTCAGGTTACTGTTGGAGAGCCATTCGTCTTTTTGTTTCACGTACCAGCCGACGCGATCACCAAACTTCTTATATATTTTTAAGTCCCATTCGCCGGGTTTCACCACGACCCCTTCGCCGGGTTTCCCAGTGACGCTTTCCCAGATGCGCTTTTGTACGCTAAAGCCAAAGCGCCCATTGCTGTATTTTACCCAGAGAGTGTCAATCGTGCGGAGGTCGGCACAGGGAAATTCAGATATATCGTTTGATGTAACATCCCACCATCTTTCTTTACCGATTGCCTCTAGCATCCTATCTGCTGTTTCTTGGTCTGCTTGTTTCCAGTTTCCAGATGCTAGTAACTCTCGCAGTTTGTTGTAATCTATTCCCTGCTCGGAACTCCGATCGTCACCAGTAACCTCTGGAACCAACATCTGCAACCACTCCCCCATCGATTGAGGGCGGTTTTCCGGTTCTAATGCCATCCCTGACAGAATTGCCTGATTTAAGTCTTTGCTAATCCTGGGATTGTGTTGCTGTGGTGCCACTAAATCAGCGCTGTGATACCTGCGATCCCAAGCAGCAGCCGGATATTCACGGGTAACGGCATAGTACAGCGAGGCAGCGAGACAGTACACATCTACGGTAGGCGCTACACTACCCATCATTTGCTCGTAGGGAGCAAAATCTTTATTGGCAAAATGTCTTGAAGTAGGGCTTTTAGGAAGAATTTCTCCAGCCAACCCAAAATCTATCAAAATAGCTTGAGACAGACGGGATAAATCAGCATCTCTACCAGGACGCAGCATGATGTTACCAGGATGGGTATCTCGATGTACCAGCTTCCTTTGATGTATGAATACCAAAGCATCCCCAACCTGACGAATATACTCCACCGCCTCAGTTTCAGGTAACGCCCCCTTGCGCTCTACTAGGTCAGATAAATTCTCCCCTGCAATATACTCCATCACCAAGCACGGCATATCGCCTTCATAAAAGAAGTCGCTAACCCGCACAATATGGGGATGAGGATTGGCACACAGTTTGGCTAGCAGTTGGGCTTCTTTGATAAATCGCTCTACATACCGGGCATATTCTCGATCCTTTCTCAAAAATGGGTTGGGAGTTTTGATCACAAATGTTAGATCATTCAGCCTCCCATGTCTTGCTCTGTAAGTAACCCCAAATCCTCCTTGCCCTAGAACGCTGTCAATGACGTACTTGCCATTGTCCAACTGCTGCCCTGTCGTCCAAAACATAATTAAAATTTCTCTAGGACTACATTCATTTTTACACAGGCTTTTTAATCCATTACATCTCGGTTAGTGATGTTTAGCCCCAGGAAAATCGCCCTAGATGTGAGATGTCTGGAGTTCAGATACCCGACTTCTTTAAGAAGTCGGGTATCTCGCCTTCACGAATTATTTAGGGCTGCTATATATAGCGGTTCTCAGTTGGGTCGAATATATCTGTAGGGGCATGGCAATGCCATGCCCCTACTTCTTTGGCAGCGATTTAATAGGCGAAATTTGCGGTGTTGAAGTGGTAGCTGGCGACGGTTCTGAAGAGGATGGCGAGTCAGGATTGCCGAAAATAGATTTCAATTGATCGCCATACATTGCTAACAACACCGTTACTAAAATTGATAGGATTCCAATCACCACTGCTATCCACAAATTTGCGACTCCTAACTTAACTTGTTGCTCTGCTAATCGTGTCTGTCTATTTGATTCCGCTTCAATCTGCGGATTAGAGCCACCAATCGCCTCACGCTTCCATCCCAAATCGTCCAGCCATTCCTCTACTGACTTAGGGCGCTTTTGAGCATCTAGTTCCATCCCCCGAAGAATAGCGCGATTAACCTTATCGCTAATCTGAGGATTTATTTCTTTTGGTAGCTTCAAAGCAGTATTGTTAAGCTGACGCTCCTTTGCACTGGTGGGCAGTTGTCCTGTTAATAGGTTGTATAGCGTTGCTGCTAGGGAATAAATATCGGTATAAGCTCTTAATTCAGCAGTTCGCGAGTAAAGTTCAGGCGCAGCAAAATTTGGTTCAGCCTCCGTATCAAGAACGCTTGCACTCAACTTGCGGTCAAAATCCCGCGCTAATCCAAAATCAATTAAAACAGCCTCACTCTTACCCGACCTAATCATAATATTGGCTGGTTTCACATCCCGATGCACTATCTGCTTCTGATGCACCACCATTAAAGCTTCACCAATCTGCTGAATATAGCAGCGAGCTTCTTCAATTGACAAAATAGCGCTTTGTCGATGGGCTAGATCAATTCCAGCAACATACTCCATCGCAATACACCACAGTTCTTTGTTTTGGGAAGGCTCCTGTTCTAGAAACGGTTCCTCAAGCATCCGCACAATATGAGGATGTTGGCATTTAGCCAGTTTGAATGCTTCTTTAACAAAGTTTTGCTCAAACCTGTTAAAGTCTGAGTCATTCAGCAGAGCATCATTCAGGGTTTTTATGACAACCCTTTCACCTTTGGCATCTTTAGCGAGATAGGTAATACCAAAGCGTCCCTCCCCAAGCACTTTCTCGATAGTGTACTTGCCGCCCTGTAACAAATGTCCAGCCGCCCAAGCCATTGCTCACAAATTTAAAACGATTGGGTTAATTCTGCCACAAAGCTCCTGAGAAAGCTGGCGCTGATTTGTCGTAACTGCTTACTGCTCCTAATTGCGGTGATTGTTACTATACCGAATCCTAGCTCCTGCCCACTGGAGTTTTTCTCGTAACGTTTGGTAATAGGAATAGTTTTCCCGCAAAATAATAAACTTAGCCAGACAATTTGCCATGCGGATGTCTACCCGCTGTCCGGGCCAAATTGCAGTTGCCATCACCCCATCCATCCATAGTTTAGTGTTTAATTCGTAGTCAGCTAAAGGCCAGACGCTCACCACAGAACCGGAGGGGATGACAATTGGGCGACTGGAGAGACTCAAAGGGCAGATTGGGGTGACGGTAATAGCTTCCATGCCAGAATGGACGATCGGGCCGTTGGCAGAGATGGTGTAGCAGGTGGAACCAGTGGGCGTGGCGACAATCAGCCCATCCCCTTGATATTGATCGACCACCTCGCCGTCAATTTCCATTTCTAATATCGAGGTAATCATGCGGTCGGCGGAGGCGGGTTTGATGCACATTTCATTCAGTGCGAGGAAGCGATCGCTCACCGGTTCCATATTCGTGCGATCGCCCTCAAATAACGCCGCCTGCAACATCATCCGGCGTTCGATAGCATAGCGATCCTCCTCTAACCTGTCCCAAACCTTCTCAGTGTCTTGAAATTCCTCAAATGGCTGTGTTAAAAATCCCAGATGTCCCCCAACATTCACCGCCAAAATCGGGATTCTCTCTGGAGATAGATGCCGAACCGCTGCCAATGCTGTGCCATCTCCACCCAGCACCAACGCCAGATCGATGCGGTGCATTGCGGAAGCCAAAAAAACCGGATAGGGATTATCCTTCGCCCCACTTGGCCCCATTAAAACATGGCAATTGCGTTTTTCCAGTTGCCTAGCGCATTTTTCTGCCCAACTGCGGCTTAGGGGATCTCCCGCTTTGTGAGCAATAATAACGTTTTTCAGCTCCACTGATTATTTACCCTAAACCTATAGAGCGCGATCGCGCGTGCTTATTTTTGCGTTTGGGCGATCGCCTCCCTATCTTAAGCTAGGGTACTCCTCCTCGTAATGTTCTTTTAGCGACAATTAGACAGGGTTGGGCATTGATGGGATAAAATCAGCTAACCCCAAGTAGCGAATCCCCTCTGGGTTAATTTCAAAGCGGCAAGGTAACACCTCCACCCCCAAGGAAACAGCATCGCGCAACAACTCCCCATACAAAGGATCGGCAATGTCTCCGGGCGCAAACTGGTTACAGTCGCCACGATTAATAAAATAAAGCATCACCGCCCGCGCTTGGGGAATTAACGCCGTTAGTTCTCGCAGGTGCTTTTGTCCCCGCGTCGTGACCGTATCGGGAAATAGCACCAGTTTACCTTGCGCCCAAGTTGTACTTTTGACTTCCAGATAAATCGGTTTGTCAGACTCATCGCCAGTCAGCAAAAAATCTACCCGGCTTTTCTCTTTCCCGTAAGGTACTTCAAAGCGAATTAGACTGTATTTACCCAATTCGGGAAACAGAAACTTCTCCAACGCCAACTTAATCACCCGATTTGGCAAAGCTGTATTCACTCCTACCCACGCTGGTTCAGTATCGCCAACCTGAATCATTTCCCAGGTATAAGGCAACTTGCGGTTAGGATTATCACTGTAGGACACCTGCACCGGACTCCCAGGCGTAGAAACCGCCGTCATTGGGCCAGTATTAGGGCAGTGGGCGGTAATTACTTCCCCAGTCACCAGCTCAATATCGGCAAAAAACCGCTTATAACGTTTGACTAGGACACCCGGATACAGAGTTGGATATTGGTAAAGCCAATCCATAGTAGTTTTTTAATGCAGAGTAACGCAAAGGTAATCTTAGGCGATCGCAGAGTCAGACAAACCTTTGCTACCTAAACCGTTAACCTTTGCATTCTTTGCGTTTAAATAAAATGAGGCTCTTGAGGTATCTTTAAGCATTTGTGACTGAAAAGCAAAAAACCGCTCGTTCCCTAGCTGGAATTGCTGGGATTGTGGCAATTGCCACACTGATTAGTAAAATTTTTGGGTTAGTGCGCCAGCAAGCGATCGCAGCTGCTTTTGGTGTAGGTGTCACCGCCGATGCCTACAACTACGCCTATGTCATCCCTGGCTTTTTGTTGATCTTACTGGGCGGCATCAATGGCCCTTTTCATAGTGCCATTGTCAGCGTCTTAGCCAAGCGCGACAAATCGGAAGCCGCACCTTTGGTGGAAACCATTACAACGTTGGTGGGAGGGATACTCTTGATCGTCACCATCGTTTTAATTGTATTTGCCGGAGTCTTCATTAACCTGGTGGCACCCGGTTTAAGCGAGACAGCCTACGGGATACAAGTAAAAGCGATCGCCATCGATCAATTACAGATCATGGCTCCGATGGCAATCCTTGCTGGACTCATCGGCATTGGCTTTGGCACCCTCAACGCCGCTGATATGTACTGGTTGCCCTCCGTTAGTCCGTTATTCTCCAGCATTACAGTCATTGGCGGACTCGGCATCTTAGCACTGCAACTCGGCGACCAAATCAACGCCCCCCAATACGCCAAGCTGGGAGGATTAGTTTTAGCTGGGGGAACCCTTGCTGGTGCCATCTTACAGTGGTTAATCCAGCTGTCGGCACAATGGCGGGCGGGCTTGGGTACATTACGCCTGCGCTTTGACTGGCACCAGCCTGGAGTTAAGGATGTCCTCAAGGTGATGGGGCCAGCAACTCTTTCCTCTGGAATGCTGCAAATTAACCTCTACACCGATTTATTTTTCGCTTCTTATATTCCCCAAGCAGCAGCAGCCATGACCTATGCTGGGCTTTTAGTGCAAACGCCGTTGGGAATTATTTCCAATGTAATTTTAGTGCCGCTACTGCCCATATTTTCGCGGCTGGCTGCCCCGGAAAATTGGACTGAACTCAAGGCGCGGATTCGTCAGGGAATACTCCTCACCGCCGTTACCATGCTGCCTTTGAGTGCCTTAATGGTAACTCTGGCAGTGCCAATTGTGCGCGTGGTTTATGAGCGTTATGCTTTCGATCAAAGGGCATCCCAGCTAGTTTCCTCAGTCCTAATTGCTTACGGCATTGGGATGTTTGTCTACTTAGCGCGTGACGTGCTGGTGCGCGTCTTTTATGCTTTGGGGGATGGCGAAACACCGTTTCGCATCAGTATCGTGAATATCTTCCTTAATGCCATACTCGACTATATTCTTGTCCAACGTTTCGGCGCACCCGGTTTGATTCTGGCAACCGTGGGGGTGAATATTACTTCAACAATAGCGCTGGTGTGGTTGTTAGATCGCAAGCTTCACGGCTTACCTTGGCGGGAGTGGTGCTTACCTATCCTCAGTTTAACTGGCGCTAGTTTTTTGGCTGGGTTAGCAACTTGGGGCGTTAGTCGAGGTTTTCAGCAATTTTTGGGTAGCAACAGTTTGCTGTTGCAGTTGTTGCAGCTAAGTTTAGCTGGGTTAGTCGGCTTAGGGGTTTATGCCTTATTTGCCACGCGGCTGAATTTGCCAGAAGTGGATATTTTTGTCTCCCGCATTCGCCAGCGCTTTGTGAGATAAAGATGGCAAGGGGCGTTAAGCAAACGCACTCACTCAACCGTATGCAACACTACCAAAGTCTGGCAGGAAGGTGTGATATCTAAATATTAAGCCGAGATGAGTTTTGAAACTTGGCTCGTTAGCTTAATAACAAAGGCAACCAATGAAGGCCTTCAAAGGATATCTAGCCAGTCTATTTGACAAAGAATTGATCCCGACAGGCTTACGGACTGCTGTATTCGTAGGCTCTGTTTTATTTTTGATCAATCACGGTCTTGCCTTCTTCAGAGGAGAAATGACTCGCGATCGCTGGATTGCCGGATCTCTTACCTATCTAATGCCTTATCTTGTCAATATTCATGGTCAATACGCTTATCGTCGCAAATCCTTAAAAACTCGGTATTGAAGAAAGCCGTTACTGATGGCGCTTTTGAGCCAATAAACAAGTGTCGCCCTACCCTGATAGAAGACTATGCGATCGCCCGTGCGCGATCGCAATTTATCTCACCCAGATGCCCACGGAAAAGCTCTTATTTAACAACTTTTTACAAGTTGCGCTGATACTCTTCTAAAAGATCCATCAAATTAACTTGGCACTGCATAGGCAGCAAGTCTATCAGAGGAACTTCCCGTTTTCCTCCGCCTAACTTGACAGGGATATTTTCCAGAACTTGCAGCACCCGGTCTTCTTGTAAGGAATCATTAACCAGCATGGGATACAGCTGTTCTGCCAAGACAGTGTGCAGATGAGCATCCCGTAAATAGAGATGCCATTTAGCAATGTCAATGTAAATGTTTTCGCCAATTTCAGCGGCGAGTGCTTCGATTGCTTCGCTGGTGTTCGCTTTAGCCATAACATCTACTCTCTTTTTGTGAATGGGAATCTACTTGCTTTAATTGCAATCGATCCCCTCGCAGTTTTCATCAACGAAAAGCAGAACCTACGGTCTATCTTTTGGTAGTTTTCTTGGTTGTTTTGTTTGTCTTCTCTTTGGGTTTTGGTTGGAACCCTTGCGGAGTTGCGGCTACAGATTCGACTACAGGAGTGGAGTAATCTGCCACTCCAAAGATATAAATCATGTGAATCAATATGACCGTTGCCCAGATTCCTGTCACCCATTTAGCCCAAGGCCATGTAGCATTCTGCAAATTGTGAAAAAACCACAAGCCAGAATTACAGGCGGCAAAAATCGCTACGTGCATAGCAAAATTCATCCGGTCATCAAGGCGACGATAGGCGGGGTCATTACGGTCGGGTTTGCGAGGCCAACGAGGAGGCATGGAAGTTCTGAGTTAGGAGTTATAAGTTGTCATTTCTAACAACTAACTTCATTTTAAAGCTCTAAGTGGCATCTTCCGGGCGTTGATAATCTCCCGACTTGCCGCCAGTTTTACTCACTAGGCGAATTGATTCAATTATCATCCCCTTTTCCAGGGCTTTTGCCATGTCGTACACTGTCAGCGCAGCAACAGAAACCGCTGTCAGGGCTTCCATTTCCACGCCTGTTTCAGCTTTTGTTACGACTTCTGCCCGAATTTGATATCCCGGCAGTTGGGGGTCTGGTGTCAGATTCACTTCTACTTTACTGATTGGTAAGGGATGACACAGGGGGATTAGCCCTGAAGTCTGTTTGGCTGCCATAATTCCTGCCAGTCTCGCGGTTCCTAAGACATCCCCTTTTGGCGCATTCCCCGCCTGAATCGCCGCCAACGTCTCTGGCAACATCCGCACCTGCGCGGCGGCGACTGCAATGCGTTTGGTTGCGGATTTGCCGGAAACATCCACCATCTGCGCCTCACCTTGAGCATCCAGATGAGTTAGCGGTTGAATTTCAGAAAAATTTTGCGTCATCGCTTTGAGTTGTGTTATTATGAGATTCGGACAAGGGCTTGTAGCTCAGTGGACTAGAGCACGTGGCTACGGACCACGGTGTCGGGGGTTCGAATCCCTCCTAGCCCGTTTAATAAGTAAAAAGGCAAAAGGCAAAAAAAGTGTCTTTTGTCTTTTTGCTTTTGGAATCAAACGCGATCGCTCTGGGCTAGACAAAGCGCGATCGCTCTGTGTAGTCATAACTAATTCTCATCCAACCAGACAATTAAATCCGCAGCAGAGTGAAAATCCAACAACGCCAAAGCCAATTCCTCTAACTGCGTGACCGATAATGCCCCAATGCGCTGTTGCAATTGTTCATCTAGATTACCAAATTGACGGGTTAGCATACGCATAACTAGCGATCGCGCCTCCTCTTGCTTTCCCTGTTGTCGTCCTTTTCGGATAATGGCTTGATAAGTTACAGATTCCTGCATAATTTCCTCCCGCAAAAGTTGGCTAATTAAACTTTCTTCAAACCGCATCCACCAAGATGCGGTACTTCAAGGTTATCTGTCGGTGTTTAAGCTTTAAGATATCGCAAGGTTATCTATGGGAGAAATTAGCGTTGTTACTTTGTCTTTATGGGGAAACACTATAAAATGGGCATAGACAATGAGGCTCTTTCATGAAACCTGTTCTGCGTAAAGGTCAACTGAAAACATGGAAGGATGATCGGGGTTTCGGCTTCATACAACCTAGTGATGGAAGTAAAGAAGTTTTTCTTCATATCAGTGCGCTCAAAGAAGCGAGTCGCCGCCCAAAAGTAGGGGATACAGTTCTTTACGATCTAACAACGGAGGCAAATGGAAAAGTTCGTGCCTCCAATGCCTCAATTGAAGGGGTTGCACCTCGACCTTTGCCTTATAAGCAAAAGCCAACAAAACACGGGCTGGAAAAGGTTATCCGCATTGCAGTTGTGGGTGTTATTGCGATTGTGGCAATGAAATTTAGCGGTAGCCGTTCTCCGGAATATAGTGGTAGCCGTTCTTCATCTCCAATGACATCTGTTACATCTATAACAAAACCGGGATGCAATATTAAAGGAAACATTTCCATTGGAACTGGAAACAAGATTTACCACCTTCCGGGTGCAGAGGATTATGAGTCAACACGGATTGATCCAGCAAGTGGGGAGAGATGGTTTTGCACAGAGTCAGAGGCTATAGCAAATGGTTGGCGTAAATCGCCGAGGTAGTATCAGCAGCCCAACACTTCGCTTTACCGAAGTGCTGGATAAGAGCATTCGGCTGAGTCCAAGAGGTTATCTGCCGTTCGGGGAGCTTAGCATCTTTATCACTACTTACTTATTCAAAGCATAAACATCCTTTTCTCTGCCTATGGCGAAGCGGAGTGAATGGGGTATATTTTTGCTGGAAGATGTGGCAAAGACGATAAGAGCTAGGAATGAAAGAGCTGTCGTAATAATAAACATTCCCCGATAGCCGAGAGGTTCAGCAACAGAACCTAAAACAGGCCCAGCGATCGCAATCCCGACATCAAATCCAGTAATGCACAAAGCAAAAACTTTACCTCTTTCTTGGGCGGTGGAACGGTCAGAAATTAAGGCAATTATCATTGGCATTAACGTTCCCGATCCTGCACCTTCTAGAAAACCACCCAGCAAAAAGCTTGATGGTGTGTCAGCGAAAGAAAGAATTAGCATCGCTATGGCATAGCAAAATATACTGCCAGTGATAAATATTCCGCGTCCGTAAAGATCGCTGGCGCGACCAACGATTATGCGGGAGATGAAAGATGCGATCGCTGCTGCTGTGTAAAATAACCCAGGATTTAAGTCAACCTTAATCGCCTTAATATACAAAGGCACAAAGGTACTCAACGCTCCAAACGACAAACCAATCAGCAGCAAAACTATAGCTGGAGTTCGCAAGCGGGGGCTGGCTAGTAGCTTCCAAAACTGGGCAGGATTTTCTGAACCAGCAGATACCTGAGAAGCAAGTGTTTCTTTAGTAATACCAGGTTCCTTGACAAGAGTGGCACAAATTAAACCTAAAATTCCCAAGCCAGATGCGGCCAGAAATAGCGGTGTGTAGCCCGCCCCAGCCTGTAGATAACCGCCAATTGCCGGCCCCATTGCTATCCCAATTGGTGTCACCAAGCTCATGTAGCCAATTATCTCGCCCCGCTTGGACACCGGAGCCAAATCCACCACCAAGGCGCTGTAACCAGTCGTGAAAGCTGCAATGCTGATACCGTGGAACGCCCGCAGCACCATCAACAGGGGAATCGAATTTACAACTAGATAACCTAAAGGCGCGATCGCAGCTACTACCGCCCCAATCAGCACCACCAGTTTTCGACTGCGCCGATCTGCCAAACGTCCCAGCCACGAACGACACAGAATCAGCCCGATGGCAAACGATCCCATGACCACACCAATCTGTTGCGTCGTTCCGCCCACAGACTCTACATACAGAGGCAGAGTCGGCAGCAAAGAAGCCATACTAGACCAAAATAATAGCCCAGCCGTAAATAAAATCAGCAGATTGCGGCGACTTTGTGGCTCTAGCGTCCAAAAAACTTTCAAAGCGTAATTCCTTCTTAATCTTTAGCCATCTATCTTGTTACTATTGTTACCGTTTTCTCCGACTACTTCCCTCACCCGATAGATTGGTCGTCCTTGCGATTCGTGATAAGTTCTCATTAACAGTTCTGCCAGCAGTCCAAAGCTAAATAGCTGTACGCCAGTCACCAGAAGTACGACAGCCAAAATTAGTAACGGGCGATCGCCGATGCTTTGACCCAAAGCCAGCTTTAAGAAAGTTAAATAACAACCCAACAGTATTCCCAAGGCGATCGCTACCATCCCAAACAGCCCAAACACGTGCATGGGACGGGTGAGAAACTTTTTCATAAAGTAGACAGTTAGCAAGTCCATCACGACGCGAAAAGTCCGCCAAATCCCATACTTACTGCGCCCAAACTTACGGGCGTGGTGACGTACCTGCATCTCAGCAATTCTTGCCCCCTCAATGAAAGCCAAAGCGGGCAAAAATCGGTGCAACTCGCCGTAGAGGTTCATATCTGCTACCAGTTCGCTGCGATAGGCTTTCAGAGAACAACCGTAGTCGTGTAACTCCACACCCGTAACTCTACCAATCAGCCAGTTAGCAATTTTGGAAGGAAGTAGGCGACTCAGTGCAGCATCCTGTCGATTCTTTCGCCAACCACTTACCAAGTCATAGCCTTCTTCTAACTTTGCCAATAGCCGGGGAATATCAGCCGGGTCATTCTGCAAGTCACCATCCATTGTGATAATTACTTTGCCTCGCGCATAGTTAAACCCCGCTGACATCGCCGGAGTTTGGCCGTAGTTGCGACGCAGCAGCACTGCTCTTAAGTCGGTGCGGGTTTGTGCCAGAGATTTAAGTAATTCTGCGGAGCCATCTGTGGAACCGTCATCTACACAAACAATTTCGTAGCTGAAAGCCATTTCCTTCAACGAGGTAGCGATCGCTTCAATCAGATGAGGCAAACTCTCCACCTCGTTATACACCGGAACCACCACCGATAATTCTGGACTAATCAGGCTTGAGATGTCCTGTCTTTGAGCGTTCTGTGAAATTGACGAAGTGTTCATGTTGATACCTTGAGTGCCAAAGCCTTATAAATACTGCGTTTCACCCAGAATTCCTCACCGCAAATATGTTTTCAGGAGAAACCAAATTTGCTTATGTAAGCTTGATTCCTTGACGTTTACTTATATTGCCAGATCCTGCCGGAGTCAGCAGTCTGCAAAAGCTCAGCCTGCTAGAAGCCACTAGCCACAAAATTTAGATTACTCACAGTTTGTCCTACACCCAGCATTTCTACTTAGTTTAACCATTTGCTTTACACAAAATTTATATATATTCTCGTAACCACCCCAATTGTAAAGATTGAGTAAAGATTCCTCTCATTGATAGCAGTATTTCCTTGGACTTGTTTAGGATGTACCACAATAATAAATTCAGTAATTTTACGGTTTAAGCATAATTCTCAACCTGTTTCTGTATTTAGAGTATTTTTTATACGTGGAAGTACGGGGTATGTGACTGCAACGGCAGAGAGTTGGTTCACACTCACAAGCAAAACATCTACTAGAACGGATGGTATTAATATGTATCAGAATGACCAGCAAGTTCTACAGCAAGAAATTAGAAATCAGGCCGTACTCACTAAAGAAAAAGACAAAAGAAAAGAGCAACTAAGTCAAAGTTGGGAACTGCCTCCAAATTGGTTAAAACTTTTAGTTATCACCTTGTTATTCTTAGGCATATTCTTCCGGTTTGTTAATCTGGATCGTAAAGTCTACTGGTACGATGAAACTATGACCTCGTTACGGATTCATGGTCATACGCACTCCGAATATGTTCAGCAACTTTTTCAAGGACAGGTAATCAGCGCCGCAGATTTACAAAAGTACCAGACTTTTAATCCTGAAAAAGACTTAAAAGACACAATGAATGCTTTAGCAGGAAATGCTGAACATCCGCCTCTGTATTATCTAATCGCCAGATTTTGGACGCAGTGGTTTGGTGATTCGGTAGCAGCAACGCGAAGTTTATCTGCTGCTATTAGCCTCTTAGTTTTTCCCCTGGTTTATTGGTTATGCCTGGAATTGTTCAATTCATCGCTATTCGGATGGATGAGCATAGCACTATTTAGTATTTCGCCCTTTCACGTTTTGTACGCACAAGAAGCAAGACAATATAGTTTGTGGATAGTGACAATCTTACTATCAAGCGCGGCACTATTGCGAGCAATCCGTCTAAAAACAAAGTCTAGCTGGGGACTTTACGCAGTAAGTTTGTCATTAGGCTTTTATACTTTTCTCATGTCTGGTTTGGTAGCAATTGCACATGGAATCTATGTAGCTATTGTTGAACGTCGATTGAATAAGATATCTACCGCCTATATAGTTGCATCTTTGGCTGGATGTCTCACCTTTGTTCCCTGGACATTAGTGTTTATTGCTAACTTGAGCAATATTGAAAAAAATACAAGTAGCGGTCAAAGAGCTGTAAACATATTTTCTAGGTTACAAACTTTTTCTAGTGACCTTGGGCAGGTTTTTCTAGATTTTAAATTAGGCTTATATTCAGCTCCTTTAATTTTAATAATGGTAGGATACGCGGTTTATTTCGTTTATCGTAATGCTCCAAAAAAAGGTGCGTTATTTATTTTGTGCTTGGTGGGGATAAGCTTAATAGGTCTAATTCTTCCGGATTTAATCTTCGGATTGAAGTTGAGTACAAGATCCCGATATTTAATTCCCTTTTATTTAGGAAGTCAGTTGGCTGTAGCTTACCTTTTGACTGCTAAAATTTTCTCCATTCGTTCATCAAATCAGCAAATATGGAAAGTTATCGCGGCTTTGCTGTTTTCGGGCGGTGTTCTGTCATGTGCCATGAGTTCTCAAGCAGAGGCGTGGTGGAACAAGGGAGCTAGTCATTACAATATAAACAGGGCTGAAATAATCAACCAAGCTAGTCGCCCACTTTTAATTAGTAGTAATAATTCCCTGAATCCAGGTGATTTACTGTCTCTTAGCTATCTTCTAGATTCAAAAGTGCGGCTTCAATTAGTAATTGAGCCAAATATTCCTCAGGTTCCTGATGGCTACAGCGATATATTTGTATATAATACTTCCAAAGAATTAAACTCTAAACTGGAAAAAGATTATAAAATAAAGACCGTTGATAAACGTGCAAATCTCTGGCGGCTAGAGAAGAAAAGTGCTGAGCAATGAAGACGATAGTTATAACAGAAGAAAGGGGAAATTTAACAGTGCAGAGTTAGAGCTATAGTTGAGTTAATCGGTAGCGAAACCCAACTATAACAATCTCACAGATCAGACAGCCTATCGCTCTCGTGATGCCTGCACTATAAACAAAAAAAATTTCCAACTCCGGCAAAGATTGCTATATGAGTGCTGGGCGACGTTCCTAAACTTAGCCTACTATAGCAATCAAGATCAGAGTTGTGAGCCAGCCCTTCAGATACCCGACTTCTTCAAGAAGTCGGGTATCTTGGCTTCACAAATCATTTAGTTTCTTTATGACAGGGGCTGATAACTTGCAACCACTCGCCCACAAGAACGCAACTGTTCATAATAAGACTGACTAATGGAATCCCCCTGTTGTGAGAGGCAATCAATTCCAATTCCGTTGCGCCCCTGCTCTTTACCGGAACTATGAATATAACGCCCCTCGCCTAGATACAAACCTACATGGGTTGTTCTATCATTAACGCCAAAAAAAATTAAATCGCCTGGTTGTAGAGACGCAAAATTTCGCGTCTCTACAAAAGCCTCTTGCTGATAGGAATCTCTGGGCAACCAAATCCCTACCGAGGCAAAAGCTGCCTGCATCAGCCCAGAACAGTCATAGTTAGGGCCGAGTGTACCACCCCACAGGTAATAATTAGGCTGTTGCATTGCTGCTAGGGTAAAGGCAATTACCTTGTGTAAGCGGTTTTGGATTTCTGCCCTGGAGAGTGCGATCGCTTGATAAGGCGTTTTCGCCTGCTCAATTTTGCTCTTGTCTTCAATCGCTAACCAGGCTGTATAGTCATCCTCGCACAGGCACACCTGCAAAGCTGTATCGTACATCGACGAAACCCGCAAGTGACGCCCAGATGCTGCCTGAGTTGCCAAACGAGTACAGTTGGGGGAATCATAGAGATTCAGATTAACTTGGCAACGATACTCACACAATTGGTCAATGGTCATTAGTCAGTGCGACCTCTCTTGGTGGTAAAAACTAATCAACAACTGACATTTAACATCTGATCAAATGACATTTTTTCAAAAAAACGAACAACTAGAAAAACTGGGCGATCGCATCTTAGAAACCGCCTGGGCAGAATTTCCCAGTTTAGCGCGCAACCAAATCGCCCTTACCTGGATAGTTTACGATCCCCCTGTGCCAGTAAATACTGGTGGTGCGCTCAGTGCAGCGGAATTTTGGAAATACCCAGTCCGAGGCTTTAGCTATCGCGGTGTCGAGCGAATTTACCCAGCCAGCGTCGTGAAACTGTTCTATCTCGTCGCCGTACAAGAATGGCTGGAAACAGGCATGATCCAAACCTCAACCGAGTTAGAACGAGCCATCCGCGACATGATAATTGATTCCAGCAACGATGCGACCAGTTTAGTTCTGGATGTCTTGACTGGGACAACTAGCGGGCCAGAGTTACCGCCTGGGCCATTTGAAACCTGGAAGCAGCAGCGTAACATTGTCAATCGCTACTTTCAATCCCTCGGTTGGACAGAGATGGAAACCATCAATGTCAATCAAAAAACGTGGGGTGATGGTCCGTATGGGCGAGAACGGGTATTTGTGGGGGAGATGATGGAGAATCGCAATATGGTGACGACGAATGCCACAGCGAGGCTGCTGCACAGCATTGTCGGTGGTGTGGCGGTTGAGAGTGCGCGATCGCAAGCCATGATGAGCCTGATGAAACGCAGCCTCAAACTAGAAGACGATGAAACCTCCAACGAAGAAAATCAGGTTCGCGGTTTCTTAGGTGCCGGACTTCCCCAAAAAGCCCAATTGTGGTCTAAAGCTGGTTGGACTTCAAGTTTGCGTCACGATGCTGCCTACATTGAGATACCAGGCTTGCAACCTTTTCTGCTAGTTGCCTTTACCGAAGGCAAAACTAACAGCCAAAACAAAGCGATTTTGCCTTTTCTCTCCCAGCAATTCGTCGCCGCAATGGGCAGTCTTTCTCCCAACGGTGAAGCCTAAACCCTAAATTATTCTCCCCAATCCCCAATTCCCAATTCGCAGCCAAGTTTATTCCCTGGTAGGTAGCGAAAATTTGGAAAATTTTCTAAATTAACGTCATGGAATTATAATTTCCGTGATAATAGGCTGTAAAGTTGGGCTTTGGTAAGTTTTTTAGTAAATTTTGGAGGAGTGTCCGTGAATACTAATTTTTTCAAGCACGTTTCTTTCCTATTGGGTCTGACAGCTCTATGTGTCGTAGGTGGTGGGTTGTCAGCGCAAGCTGAGACACCCGATGCCATCACCGACATGGAGACTGCTGTCACCGTGGATTCAGAACCTGTAGCGGTGGAAGCAGCGACAGACCCAGCGGCGATCCCCCTAACAGAAAGCAACCCAGCCGTTGCAGCTTTAGGTGTCCAAATCGCTACCGAATCAACTGCTTCAGTCTTGCCACAAGACAGCAGCCAAGAGAAAGTTATCAATGAGAATGCAGATGCAACTGCTCTGCCTTCGATGCGCGATCGCTCGGCGGCAAATGGAACCGGAACAGCTGCCGATCTGGTGGCAAATAAACCATTTCCAGGCGCAAGCACCTCTGCCGCTGCTCTAACAGAGCAGCCTCAACAGACAAGTTCAGAAACGCGATCGCAAAACAAAGTTGCCCAAACAGACATCGAACTTGGTCGCGCTACCCGTTCCGGTCGTAGTTACATCGGAGCTGGAGTTAATATCGGTTTTGGCGGTGATACCGCATTGGGTGATGGCAGCTTCGCGATAATTAGCAAAATCGGTCTTAGCAACACTCTGTCAGTACGTCCCTCGGTGTTAATCGGTGACGATGCCACCTTTTTGATTCCCGTCACTTACGACTTTAACATCCGGCAAACAGACCCATTTGAAACTCTTAGATTCGCCCCTTACGTTGGTGGCGGCGTGACCATTTCTACAGGTGATGACAGCACTATTGGTTTCCTAGCTACTGGTGGTGTCGATGTTCCCTTGTCACGCGAATTTACAGCAACAGCGGCTTTAAATGTCGGTTTTCAAGACGATGAAATACCAGTAGGGCTAATGGTTGGTGTTGGTTACACCTTCTCCGGCTTCTAAAAAAAAGTAAAAGGTAAAAGGCAAAAAAAAGAATTTCTTAATTTTGTCTTTTACCTTTTTCCTCCTTCTATTGAGGGCTAACTTTACCCGTTACGTCTACTTTGCCATCCGGTTCTACCTTCCAGACATCGTAATTACCGACTACATCGCCGTTGGCATCGATATCCACGTTGCTGCTGGCTCCCTGGTAGTTAATATCTTCTCCCTTCCGCACTAACTCCATAGCTTTGCAGACATCAGTTACTTCTGTGCCTGGGGCGTTAGCAACATCGCGAACCTTGCTTTTAATGCCTTCCCCAGTGTTCGACTTAGCGGCTTCTGCGGCGAGTACCATCAAAGCTGCGGCATCCCAACCGTGAGGAACATAAGCACTCAGTTCCTTTCCAGTCTTGTCTTTCCATAACTTGGTGAACTCAGCTAAAGCTGGGCCATTAGCACCAGGAACTGTCCCAATTGCTCCATCCAAAATAAACTTACCGTCACTGCTTTTACCCACTTGTTCGGGAAAGTCTTCGGAATAGACACCATCGGTGAGCATCACCGTCACGTCTTTACTTAAACCTTGCTCGTAGGCAGACTTCAAGAACAAACTACCAGTTTCGGCGTAGAGAACAGCTGCCACAGCGTCAGGCTTGTCATTAAAAGCTGCTGCGGCTTCACTTTCAAATGTGGCGGCTTTCGGGTCGTAGCGAGTCGGCTTACCTTCGTTGACAACCGTTCCACCAAGTTTTTTGAAGGCTTGCACAAATTCTTTCTCAAAGCCAACACCATAATCGTTGTTGATGACTACAGTGGCAACCCGCTTAAAGCCTCTCTCGCTGGCTAATTTTGCCAACGCTTGCGCCTGATAGGTATCGGGGGGAGCAGTCCGCGCCCAAAAGCCGTTATATTCTCCTGTTTTGGCTCGTTCTGTAAATACAGGGCTGGTGCTGCCTGGAGAAATAAACATTACTTTGTTGCGTACAGCTATAGGCAGGGCAGCAGTAGAGACGCTGCTGGCAAAGGAACCAACGACACCAGCAACTCTGTCTACTTGCGCCAGTTTGGTCATTGCTGCTGCGCCAGCATTAGGATCGGTTTGGTCATCTTCAGGAATAAATGTCACGGGTTCGCCGTTGACACCACCGCACTGGTTTACAGTGTCTACTAACAACCGGACGGCATCCGGTAAGGGTTGTCCAACTGAGGATAGATCGCCTGTTGTCGGCAGCAGCGATCCAAGTTTGAGCCCTTTGGCGTTGGTGGCTGGGGCAGCAGTTGTTGTCTCGGTGGGGCTACTCGTTTGTGGGTTACTGCTGCTTTGGGTAGTATTCTCACAAGCCGCGGTCAATAAACCTGTAGCTAATGTGGTAATGAACAAAGCGATCGCCCGACCAGGTTTGATCCGTGAAGCTGTTGCTGATTTATCCATTTGTTTGCTCAACTCTTCCACAGTCCGCAAGGGAAATTAAATATTTTATTTATCTTAAGTTACTCACTATACCCGCAATATATCCGCAACGCTGCAATCCTTGAACATCGCAACGAGCTGACAGGGGTTATATATTCAAAAACGGAGAGGGAGGGATTCGAACCCTCGGTACGGAGTTACCAACCGTACAACAGATTAGCAATCTGTCGCTTTCGACCACTCAGCCACCTCTCCAGGGTGACAATTATATATAATAGCAGGTTTTAATAAATTGCAACCGTTCGCCTCAAGCTTTTTTTGCTTTTTTAAAGAAATAAACTAAAATTAGGCATAGGGGCAGTAACGATATGGGCTTAATGATTCAAATAATACAGTTCTAGCAAGGAAATGGTCATTTACTCAGTCCCAGAAACAACAGCATTGAGCGTGAGTAGGGCTAACGCGCATACACTTCGCGATCGCACTCAAGAATCTATCTCATTTTATAGAAATTTTTTATTCCTTTGGGAAGGTGCCAAAATAGTCAGATTTACTCATCCCTACTTCCCAGGTGGGAAATGAGTAGGCTGGCAGATTCCCCCCAGTAGTTGATGTTGAACATCAGGTTAAGGTTATATCCTAATAATCAATAGCTCATGAAGATTCTTTAAGATTCGGTGAGCTAAATTTAGATAACAGTAAAATATCAAACTCAAAATTTCAGTGGGCTAAAGAGGCACCTGAGTAAAATATCAACCTACGCCCTAAACATCGTTGAGTTTCAACACCAACAAAACATATGCTATCCACGATAAAACAACACATTGCTCTAATCTCAGTCCACGGAGATCCAGCAATTGAAATTGGCAAGGAAGAAGCAGGCGGACAAAACGTTTATGTAAGGCAGGTGGGTGAGGCACTAGCTAAACAAGGGTGGCAGGTGGATATGTTTACCCGCAAAGTGAGTCCAGAGCAACCCACTATTGTTGAACATAGTGCCAATTGCCGAACGATTCGCTTAAGCGCAGGTCCTGAACAATTTGTGCCGAGAGACAATTTGTTCGAGTATTTGCCAACGTTTGTGGAACAACTGCTAAAATTTCAGCAGCAAGAAGGTATTGAATATTCTGTAGTACACACTAATTATTGGCTCTCTTCTTGGGTAGGAATGGAGCTAAAGAAAATCCAACCGATCCAGTTAGTTCATACATACCACTCCTTGGGAGCAGTTAAGTATAAGTCGGTTTCAACCATTCCTCTAATTGCCACTACCCGATTAGAAGTAGAGAAGAAGGTATTAGAGAAAGCGGATCGAATTGTAGCAACAAGCCCGCAGGAAAAAGAACATATGCGATCGCTTGTTTCCACAAAAGGCAGCATCGACATCATCCCCTGTGGCACCGATATCCGCAAGTTTGGTTCAGTTAACCGCGAAGCAGCAAGAGAGAAACTAGGAATCGACCCAAACGCTAAAGTAGTGTTTTATGTAGGTCGATTTGATCGTCGTAAAGGGATTGAAACCGTGGTTCGCGCCGTTGGCAAGTCACAGATGCGCGATCAAAACTTGAAGCTAGTTATCGGTGGCGGATCTCGTCCAGGTCAAAGTGATGGCATCGAACGCGATCGCATCGAAAAAATTGTAGGCGAAGTGGGATTGCGAGACATCACCACCTTCCCCGGACGGCTGGGTGACGATACCCTCCCCAGTTACTACGCCGCTGCCGATGTCTGCGTTGTCCCCAGTCACTACGAACCCTTCGGTTTAGTAGCAATTGAAGCGATGGCTTCCGAAACACCCGTAGTCGCCAGCGATGTCGGTGGACTCCAGTACACCGTCGTACCCGAAGAAACTGGGTTACTGGCTCCTCCCAAGGATGATGCAGCTTTTGCCGTCGCCATTGACCGCATTCTGGCAAATCCAGAATGGGCTAAAGAACTGGGTAAGAAAGCTAGAGTCCGGGTAGAGAAGCAGTTCAGCTGGGATGGCGTGGCATCGCAACTGGGTGAACTCTACACTCATTTATTGGAAGAACCAGCAAAAGAGCTGAGTTCAGTTAGTGCCTAAAATTAGCTCTGGCGAACCTGTTTCTCGCTACGGTAGGTACACTGATCTACCGTAACGAGGATAAAACAGCCCTAAAAAACCCTACAAACCTCCTCGCTGTACTCAGCCTTGGAGGTTTTTTTCACATTCAGCTTTTTAGCTGAGAAAATTTAAGCCTATTTGCGTAGTTGTATAACTTGGGTCTATGTACAAAATAGTAGTCATAATAAATGATCTACCATAACCTTAAATAAGCGTTTATAACCCAAGTGTGAAAAGGCTTTTTCAAAGAATATTGGATTTTATTGATGAATGTATTCAAGCTCTTTACATTCATTTTTCCAGAACAAGGCATCGCCAGTCAATTCCTAAAAGGCGCGAACCAAACCTTACAAATGATGCCATCCCGGAGCCAACCCCGCCCATCAAAGCAGTCAGTAAAAGCCCTCCAGTGCCTCTCAACGAGGAAGAAAGGCTAAAAGAGCTGAATCAGTACAAAATTATCGATACTCCCCCGGAAGAGGCATTCGACGATCTAACAGCTTTGGCAGCCCAGATTTGCGGCACTCCTATTGCCTTAATCAGCTTGGTGGATGCTCATAGACAGTGGTTTAAGTCAAAAATCGGCGTGGAAGCAACCGAAACCCCTAGAGAGATTGCTTTCTGCGCCCATGCTATATCCAAACCGGATGAAATGCTGGTTGTGCCAGATGCCTTAGAAGATGAGCGATTTGCCAATAATCCGTTGGTGACACATGGCCCCGATATCCGGTTTTATGCCGGAACACCCCTAGTAACAGCCAATGGCTTTGGAATCGGTACTCTGTGCGTGCTTGACCGGGTTCCTCGCAATCTAACGCCAGCACAACTGGATGCGCTGCAAAGATTGGGTCGTCAAGCGATCGCCCAGCTGGATCTACGGATTAATGTAACTAAGTTAGAACGTACCATCGCTAAGAGTCAGCGAGTAGAAGAGGCACTCCGCCAGACTAATAAGCGTCTGTTGCAAACTTTAAAAACATTACGGCAAACTCAGGCTCAACTGATTCAGAGTGAAAAAATGTCAAGCTTGGGTCAACTGGTTGCTGGTGTCGCCCATGAGATTAACAATCCCGTCACCTTCATCCACGGCAATCTGCCCTATGTTAATGACTACGTTAGCGAGCTCCTCGAGCTGTTATCTCTCTACCAACAGCGCTATCCCAATCCCGATTTAGATATCCAAGAAAAAGCAGAAGCGATTGACTTGGATTTTATCACGCAAGATTTGCCTAAAACCCTGTCTTCTATGAAAGTGGGTACCGACCGTATCCATCAAATCGTTAAGTCGCTACGCAGCTTCTCCCGGTTGGATGAAGCAAAAAAGAAACGTGTTGACATCCATGAAGGTATCAACAGTACGCTATTAATCTTACAGCATCGACTCAAAGCCACAGGGGTTAATCCCGGCATTGAAGTAATCAAAGAGTACGGCATCCTTCCACCCGTTGAATGCTACCCTGGCCCCCTGAACCAGGTGTTTATGAATATTTTGAGCAATGCTATTGATGCGCTGGAGATGGAAACTGAGGAATGGGGACTCTTGACTGGGAAACAGAAGAATGAAATTTCCTTTTCCCAATTCCCAATCACCAATCCCCAGTCAAAAACGCCTACAATTCGCATTCGCACCGAGGTGGTAGAAAATTCTGTTTTAATCAGCATTGCTGATAATGGTTCTGGGATATCGGAAGCGATCCGAGAACAGATATTCGATCCGTTTTTTACCACAAAACCTGTAGGCAAGGGGACGGGAATAGGATTATCAATTAGCTATCAAATTGTGGTCGAGAAGCATAAAGGAGTCTTGAGGTGTCTGTCTGAACCAGGAAAAGGCACAGAATTTTTGATTGAAATTCCGATTCAGGGAAGCAAGGAGACAGATAGCGATCGCTCTTAGCTTATACTGGCGAGTCAGTCCGCAGTGCTTCTTTAACCAGTTGTTGCACTTCCGAACGCACATGATCGTAAGCTTCCGTACTACACCAAGGACGTAGATATAAAACTGTCCCTGTTGCTGAGATTGAGGAAACGTGACAAGTAGGTTTTGGTTCATCCAAGATTAAGGGATGAGGTTGAACTAGGGATAAAAGTAGAGTTATCGTGGGTTCAATCGGGCGATCGCCTATATCAATTTCCAAATCCACTCGTCGCTTACCCAGTGCGGAGGTATTTTTGAGATTTCCACTAAATAATTGACCATTCGGCACCGTAATCACCACGTTATCTCGCGTTATTAGCGTAGTAGAGAAAGTCCCAATAGCATCTACCACACCAGCAACCCCTGCACCTTCAATAAAATCTCCTACCTCAAACGGGCGCGTACTAATTAGCATCACACCCGCAGCAAAGTGGGATAGGGTATTCTGCAATGCTAAACCCACTGCTAAACCAGCAGCCCCCAGCACCGCAACTACGCTGGTTGTCTGAATTCCCAACTTATTGAGAACTGCCACGATTCCGACCACCAGCGTAAAAATCTCCGCTACCTGAACCAGAAACTTGCGTAGAGTTGGTTCTGTGCGACTGAGTGTTTTGCGGGTAAGACCACCTATCCAACCTACGGCTAATCGTGTGAGCAGCAGAATCCCAGCCGCCCAGAGAAGGTTCTGTAAAATCTTAAAGTACGTTTGATTAACCAGGTAGTTCCATAACTGCGATGCAGTCTCAACAGAAAAATTATCCATTCTCAATCGTTTTTATACTTCCAATCAATATATCTTTTTTTATCTACCCCACAATCAGCGCAGTGGTAATGTGCGATCGCAGTCCTAAATGATTCGTGAAGGCGAGATACCCGACTTCTTTAAGAAGTCGGGTATCTGAAGGGGTAGTAATCTGAAAACTCAAATAGGATTGCTATAAAAAGATTGGGATTTGTTATTGAAGGATACGCCAAGGAATATTTATTCAGGGTGAATGGCAATATCGCATTTTAACAAGTTTAAGGAATAAAAATTGGCAAGTAAAATAATTCTATCCCCGATAGCCTGCGATCGCTGAATACAGTTTGCCCAACCCATTTGCTTTGCCCAAACCCAAAGGGGCTTTGAGAATACCCCCCTTTTTAAAGACTAGGGGGCAATACTGGTAAAAGAATCAAGCGAAGCGCCTCAAAGATGCTTCGCTTAAAATGACATTTTTGAGCGCAACTTAGATTAGTTGAAGCATTCAGGAGTCATGAAGTCTCCGCGAACCCAACCACGAGCGCCACTTTTAGGAAACCCAACTCTGTACCAAGAAAACCCTTGGCGATTCTCAACGACTGCTAAATCTTGAGGGGTACCACCGGACTCTCGTAATATGTGAACGCGATCGCCCACAAGTCCATAGCCTTTCTGCTGATAGTTTGTGCCAGGGCCGGAACGCAAATTAACCCGCGCCCCCGGAGTTTGACCGGTCAGCGTTGCCATGCAATAAGACATTTCACGCTGAGGAATTTTTGACTGTGCAGAAGCAGGTGCTGCTGACAGCATCAAAGTAGCCACAAGCCCCGTCAAGGCAACTACTTGAGTATTGACTAAAACATTCTTGACTATTCTCATATTTTCCTCAAATTCACTATTTAAGACTTTGGATAGATTGTCCAATGTGCAGTTATGTTCTACTCCAATAGAGCTTGGGCATTTTCCAGAAATTTAATCTGCGAGATGTGCGATCGCTCTAAAGTGGAGCTGTGAAATTTATTTCACAGCTCAAAGCTTCAACCCATTCAAACGGGTTGCAACCCATATATAGCAGGCTTTTCAGTCCGTTAAAGCGGACTTTAGCTTTCAGCCTGAACTAAAGTTCCGGGCAAAAGTTAAGTGCCATTCCTCCCAAGTGGGACTAAGAAAGCTGCAAGCCACAAAAACCCCTCTTTGCCAGCAAAGAGGGGTTTTTGTGAGGTTCTTCCTGTATCTAACAGGGATAGAAAAGTTAAGATGATGCAGCTTGATCTGAAATTTCCAGTGCTTCACCCACTGCTACGCGAGGCAAACGATGCTTGAAGCCGCAGAGAATTTCCCAGGAAATTGTGCCTAAAGTCGCCGCCCAGTCGTCGGCGGAAATTTGAAATTCTCCCTGTTTCCCCAGTAGAGTGACAACTTCGCCAGTTTGCAAGTCGGGAATAGCGCTGACATCCAGCATCAACTGATCCATCGTAATTGCCCCCACTTGCGGCACTAGCTGACCTCGGATCAAAACTTGCATTTTGTTGGAGAGATTGCGAGGAATACCATCGGCGTAGCCAATGCCAACAACGGCGAGGCGCATATTCTCACTGGCGATAAATTGATAACCGTAGCTGACACCAGTACCTGATGCAATATCTTTTACTTGCGTTATACGCGCTTTTACCTGCATAACTGGCTTGAGGTTAATGGCTTTTAGATGCGGCGCTGGGTAAAGCCCGTAAGTAGCTAAACCGACTCGCACCATGTCGTAGTGTAAGGAGCGGTCAGTTAAGGCGGCGGCGGAATTTGCTAAGTGTAGTTTCGGCCCTTTAATACCAGTGGCTTCGATGAAGGCGATCGCTTCCTCAAACCGTTCGTGCTGCTGTCTCATCACTGTGGGGTCTGGACTGTCAGCGGTTGCCAAGTGAGAATATATACTGGCAATTTTCAGATGTGGCAACCGTTGCACTAGCTGGACAAACTCAGCGGCTTGCTGCCAGATGGTGCCAAGCCGTGACATTCCGGTATCTAATTTTACATGAACTGATAAAGAACGATTTTCAATGCCTAGTGTCTCTGAAAATACCAAAGCTTGCTGTGGCGTACACAAAGTAGGTTGCAAATTCCAGTGGGCGATCGCTTGTACTTGTTCTGGAGTATTACTCGCGCCCAAAATCAGAATCGGTGCTTCAATCCCAGCTTCTCGCAGTTGAATCCCCTCTGGAATCGTAGCCACACCCAACCAACTAGCACCCGCTTCACAAACCGTTTGGGCAACAGTTATGGCACCATGACCGTAAGCATCAGCCTTCACCACCGCCATTAGTTCCGTCTGCGGCGATAGAAAATGTCTCAATTGCCGCACATTATGAGTTAAAGCGGCTAAATCAATTTCTACCCAAGCGCGATCGCGTAGCGGGGCGGATACCTTGTCGCGTAGCGTCTGTAAACGATCGCTGCGCATGGCAGCATTTAGATACCCTTCGGGGGATATCTCTCTAGGAGTCTGCTCCCAACTCAGCATTTAAACTTACTCCTCACACACTCACTCACTCACACCAGTTTAATCTGCGTAGGTTAGGCAGGTACGCCCGGACGCAGTTTAAGATTTATAGATTCGCCAACCGTATCATTTAATACAAGGGAGGAATTAAATAACTGCGCCAAATAGGTTTAGCATCTTCAGTTGTGGATTCGGGAATCAACAAACGCCAAGTTTTACCCTCAATTTGACTTTGCAGGTAAACATCAAAAAGGTTTTGCTTTTGAGTCACCTGACGACTGGGGAATTCGAGGTTAAGGTTGTAGGTTCCCTGAAGGTGGTAAGTGGGTAACTTGTTAACTATCGAGGATTCCTGCTTCTTAATTCGCAGCTGACTAATTTGAACACTGGGGGTTGGCTGGTTCAACTGCTGACTTAGCTGTTTTTGAGTTTGACTGACTTGAAATGCGATCGCTTTCTCTATCAGTTGGCTATTTAGTAGCGGTGCAGCAACACCACAAGCTGTCAGCAATCCTACCAAAATCACGGTCAAGAATATCCGCACCATCGCCCTCTTACTTCTCCTCTGTTTCCTTGACATCTTCCACCCAATTTTTATAACCCTGCTATACGCCTCGTACCCGTGAACGGGGCGGCGCTTTTAAGCGATAGTATAGGCTGTGGGTGTCTTTAAGTTATAAATCTATGATGTCAACAAAAAAGGCCCTTGGCTTGGATGACCAGCTCTACAATTATCTGTTATCGGCTTCTTTGCGCGAATCAGAAATTTTGCGACAACTGCGACAAGAAACCGCCAATCATCCCCAAGCCAGAATGCAAATTTCACCAGAACAAGGTCAATTTATGGCGCTTTTGGTGCAGTTGCTGGGTGCTACGAAAACGCTAGAAGTAGGCGTATTTACTGGTTATAGCTCTTTGTGTGTTGCCCTTGCCCTTCCCCCGACTGGTAAAATTGTCGCTTGCGATGTCAGTGAGCAGTACACTTCGGTAGCGCGGCGATATTGGCAGGCGGCTGGGGTGGCGGATAAAATTGAGCTGCGTATTGCACCAGCACTAGAGACCCTGGATCAATTGTTGGCATCTGGACAGGCGGAAACGTTTGATTTTGCCTTCATTGATGCTGATAAGGGGAATTATGACGGATATTATGAGCGATCGCTACAATTAATCCGTCGCGGTGGTCTAATTGTCATCGATAACGTTTTGTGGTCTGGACGAGTTGCCGATCTTCAAGTTCAGGATCAAAGCACTAAAGGCATTAGAGCTTTTAATGAAAAATTGCACGGTGATGAACGGGTTTCTCTGAGTCTCGTTCCAATTGCTGATGGTTTGACTTTAGCACTCAAGCGTTAATGTAGCATCCGCCAAGTCTTCATGAGATTCGCCCAAAAGTTATTCACTATCCTCTGCTGCGGTCTTTTTATTCGGCATAATAATAGCTAAACCGCCAAAACGCGCTCAACGGGCGAAGCAGAGTAGAATATTTTCCTTTTTTATTGTCGGTTTCCTCAATCTGTTGAGAACTTAATTTAGGAATGTTGTTAGATGAAAGTTTCATTGCTTTAACCTCTGAAACTGGTTTAAATTATCCTTAATAACTCTTTTCAATCCAGCTCAACAGTTCTATTTCATTGCCAAAAGTGGCAGAGCGACCAGTAGCAGGATTGTAGGCTTCCCACCAAGTATTACCGAAGCGATCGCTTCGCTGCCAAACTTTCATTTCTGGCTCTTTGGTGAAAGTGGTAATCAAGAGCTGCCAAATTTTATTCAGTACCAAAGATAGTTTTGATTCTTTGGCTGGCTGCTGGTATTGTTTAGCATAAATATCTTCCAGCTTTTGTCTGTCTAACTCACTGATGTAAGGTTGCATAAAAAAGTACCTTATGGGAAATGTAAATCGCTAAATGTCTGATTTTGCTTTCATTAGGTGTGGTATAGCCAACTTGTTTTATTTCCCAATTTGTAACGGATAATCTCACTTCAGCCTGGGAACATCTTTCTTAGAAAATGTCCCAGAAGTGCCAAAAGTTAGCTTTAATGGCGCTGTAAGATCACCCATTTGAATCACCCAGATGGGTGATGTTATGCCACAAAATGGAATTTAAAATATTGGGCAAACAAACCAAGGCTGTTAGATTGCAGAAACAAATTTAGCTGATAAATTAAATCTAACAATTGCTTATTTGATAAACAAAGTAATATTTGCATAGTTAGTATGAATAAAATTCATAGATAGAGGATGAAGACTTTTGGCAAAATTCATACATTACCTTCATAACGTCTATGAATGAAATCAATAGCAGTCGGATAAAG
Organism: Trichocoleus sp. FACHB-6; assembly: GCF_014695815.1. Taxonomy (NCBI): domain Bacteria; kingdom Bacillati; phylum Cyanobacteriota; class Cyanophyceae; order Leptolyngbyales; family Trichocoleusaceae; genus Trichocoleus; species Trichocoleus sp. FACHB-6. Next base: position 1,458 of record NZ_JACJOY010000027.1, on the reverse strand, counting down.
CTTTCCCAATTGCGTGCCTTGGTTACAGTCGCAGAGTACGGCAATTTCAGCGAAGCCGCGCTGCATTTAGAACTTTCACAGTCAGCGATCAGCCATGCGATCGCTACCCTAGAGGAAGAATTAGGTGTGATTTTGCTCTATCGAGGTCGTCACGGCGCTCATCTCACACCCGTAGGGGAACGAGTCATCGATCATGCGCGAAGCGTGCTGCAACTGCTAGGAGCAATAGAGAAAGAAGCCAATTTAGAAAAAGGCTTGCATGGGGGGAGTGTGCGAATTGCTTGTTTTCGCAGCGTAGCAACTCACATTTTGCCAGCTGCGATTGCTCGGTTTCGCGATCGCTACCCAAAAATTGCCGTCAGCATCATCGAACATTCTGATTATCTGGGTGCAGAACAAGCTTTGCGCGACGGTCATGCTGATATTGGCTTCACGGCTTTACCCGGTGGTGATGAATTTGAAGGCTGGGAAATTTTGCGGGATGAGTATATTGTTGTACTGCCTCCGACTCCCAAACTAGAGACTGACAAAATTACGTGGGAGCAGTTGGCAACTTACCCGTTAATCTTGGCTTACGGCAATGCCTGCTACGCTTTGCTTCGGCAACATTTGGTAAATTTAAACTTTCATGTAAATCCTGCTTATGAAGTTAAGCAAGATTCGACAACGGTTGGTATGGTTTTGCAAGGTTTAGGAGCAGCTATTCTTCCTCGTCTTGCTGCCGAACCATTACCGCCAGAAGTGCAGGTTTACAGTTTACCAGTTCCTTTAGAGAGAGTAATTAGAGTGGCGGTGCTGGCGAATTCCCTTCAAAGTCCGGCTGTGTTCGCATTTCTGGACACTCTTAGAGGTGTGGATCAATGCACTTTAAAAGCGGTAGTTTAAAGAATGCGATCGCTAGTTTAATGTATTTCGTTGCTGTATCATCCACGCCATCAAGCAGGTTTGAAAATCGCGTTTGAACGGGTTACACGGGTAGCATTGTGCGAGGATTTCCCCCAATACAAGCTGCGACGGGGATATCTGGCTGTTTGTACTCTGTAAAAAGCGATCGCTCCCTCCAGTTGGTTTTAACGGCTCAAATATCATTATTGAATGAAGAGCAAATAGGAATAGCCACTTCATGAATAGATACGAAGCACTAAGAGCCAGGTATGAAATCTTGGTGATTGAATATGAAATACTGAAAACCACGCATCAGCAGGTACTAAGGACATCTAAATACTTAAGGAGTATCAATAGTGAGTTGAGAATTACAAGTCACCATATAAAAGGTTCCATAGAGTTACCAAAAATCAAAAAAGACGCAGGTATAAACCTTAAGGTTTATACCTGCGTCTTGCTTAGAGGATGTTTGAAAAGTGGTGAGGGGTTAAATATTATGCCAACCGCCTGACCATGATACGGATCATTGCCAGATAAATAAAAGTCTCCGATGTTTCTGGCAATAACTCATAA